>JBAUAY010001226.1:0-21113 GCA_049676235.1 Streptosporangiaceae bacterium | reverse complement strand
TCCTCGGCGATCTGCCCGAGCAGCCCGGCTGCCCTGGCCAGCAGGGCGAAGCCGCGCAGCAGCTCGACCGGCAGGCCGAGGTCGGCGAGCGCGGCGCCGCAGACGCCCGCGCCGTTGAGCGGGAGCCTGCGGCCGAGCACCTGCTCGTGCACCCGGCCGATCGCCTCGAACAGCCGCAGGTGCGGACCGCGCAGCCCCTCCTGCTCGGCGATTTCGATCAGCACGGGCGTCCGGGGATCACGCACCTTGTGCACCGGATGCCCCAGGCCGGGGACGAAGCGCTTTTCCGCCCGGGTCTGCCGGACCGCCTCCAGGGCGAGCGTGTCCCAGCCGGCCTCGTCCTCGGGCAGCGCGCCACCCGAGGCCTGCTGCCGTTGCAGCACGTCGTGCAGGTAGCGCCCGCAGTCCTCGGTGACCCCCAGGAACCGGGACCCGCCGCCGAGCAGGCCGGCGGCCAGCGCCCCCTGCAGCGAGTCCGGGGCGGACAGGTAGGTCAGCCGCGCGGCGATCGCGGTCGGAGTGAACCCGTGGTCCGCCAGCGCGACCAGCACGGCCTCGAATACCCGGGTCTCCGACGGCGAAGGCCGGCGCAGCGCGACCAGCCAGAAGGCGAGTTCCCCGAAGCTGACGTGGCCCATCAGGTCGGCGGTCAGGTCCTGGCCGAGCAGCCTGATCTGGTCGGCGGTCGAGGTGCCGAGCGAGGTGGGGAAGGACAGACCGTCCGCGCTGCCGCTCATCCGCCCATCTCCCGGTCGCCGGTTTCGCCGTGGCTCGAACCCATGTCGTTCGGCTCCTTCTCTTGCGGCCCTTCCTGTGGCGCGGCCAGCCAGCGGCGGATCTCGGCGCCGTGCTCGTCCAGGGCAGGCGGCGGCAGCCGGTAGCTGGCGGGGGTCTCGGAGAAGGTGATCGGGTGGCGCACCGACGGGACCGCCGCGTCGCCCTGTCCCACGCTGACGACCGGGTCCAGCCCGACCTCGGCGGCGAACGCCACCCCTTGGTCGATGGTGTTGATGGGCCCGCAGGCCACCCCGGCCGCGATCAGCTCGCGGAACCACTCCAGCTTGGTCCGGGTGCGCAGCCGCTCGACCAGAAGCGGCCGCAGCTGGTCGCGGTTGGCCGTCCGGTCCTCGTTGCGGCCGAACCGCGGGTCGTCGGGCAGCTCGGGGACGCCCAGGACCTGGGCCAGCTTGCGGAACTGCAGGTCGTTGCCCGCGGTGATGATCAGGTCGCCGTCGGCGCAGGGCAGCGGCTCGTAGGGGAACAGGCTGGGATGGCTGTTGCCCATCCGGAACGGGACCACGCCCCCGGCGACGTAGGCGCTGGTCTGGTTCACCAGGCCGGACATCGCCGACGCCAGCAGGCTGACCTCGACATGCTGCCCGCGGCCCGTCTCGTGCCGGTGGTTGAGCGCGGCCAGGATCCCGATGGTGGCGTGCAGGCCGGAGATGACGTCGAACACGGCGACGCCGGCCCGGAACGGCTCGCCGGCCGGATCTCCGGTCACGCTCATCAGGCCGGAGATAGCCTGGACGATGAGGTCGTAACCGGGCAGCGCGGCCCCCCCTGGGCCGCTGCCGAAGCCGCTGATCGAGGCGTACACGACGGCCGGGTTGCCCGCCGACACGGTCTCGTAGTCCAGCCCGAAGCGAGCCAGGCCGCCCGGCTTGAAGTTCTCGATGAACACGTCGGCGCGCCGCCCGAGCTCACGCGCCGCGGCCTGGTCACCGGCGTCGCGCAGGTCCAACGCGATTGACCGCTTGTTGCGGTTGACACCGAGGTAATAGGTCGAGATGCCGTCCCGTACCGGGGGCTGCCAAGTGCGGGTGTCGTCCCCGCCCGGGCCTTCGACCTTGACCACCTCGGCGCCCAGGTCGGCCAGCAGCATCGTCGCGTACGGGCCGGCCAGAATCCGGGAGAAGTCCGCCACTAGCAGCCCGGCCAGCGGCCCCTCGGCCCGGTCCACCGTCATCGCATTGCCGTCCCTTCGTCAGACTGTCCGTCATACGGACAATCGTCCATGGACGGTGTACGGACCAGCCTAGGCCCGCGAAGTTCTCTGTCAAGGTTGAGGGTCGTCAGAAGAATAGCTTGACAGCCAGAACATCGATGATTGACAGTGACACTGGTCGGCCGAACGGCCGTGCAGCGGACGATCGTCCGCAGGAGTACACCCGGAGGTTCCGATGGCGAATCCCGACGAGGTCGCGGCGTCCTGGCCGGACCGCCGCCCGGTCGTCCTGCGCGGCGGCACCGTGCTCACCATGGACGACGCGCATACGGTCCTGGTCGGGGCGGACGTGCTGGTGGCCGGCGACCGGATCGCCGCGGTGGGGCCGCGCCTGGACGTACCCGAGGGCACGGTGGAGATCGACGCGGGCGGCGGCATCGTGATGCCAGGGATGATCGACACCCACCGGCATATGTGGCAGACGGCGATGCGCGGGTACGGCGCGGACTGGACGCTGACCCAGTACTTCGTCTGGTACTACCTGGAGCACGGCCGGGTGTTCCGCCCCGAGGACATCTACGCCGGCAACCTGCTGTCAGCCTGGGATGCCCTCGAGGCGGGCGTGACCACCACGGTCGACTGGTCGCACGGGTTGCAGACGGTGGACCATGCCGAGGCCGCGGTGGAGGCGCTGCAGGCCGTGCCCGGGCGGTTCGTCCTGGCCTACGGCAATATCCAGGCCGGCCCCTGGGAGTGGACCGCCGACCCCGCCGTCCGGTCATTCCTCAGCCGGAGCCGGGCCGGCGCGGGCGACATGCTCGGCTTCCAGCTCGCCTTCGACGTCACCGGCGACCCGGCCTTCCCGGAGAAGGCGGCGTTCGAGGTGGCCCGCGAGCTCGGCCTGCCCGTCACCACGCACGCCGGGGTATGGGGCGCCACCAACGACGACGGCATCCGCCTGATGCACGAGCACGGGTTCATGACTCCGGAGACGGTCTACGTGCACGCGGCCACGCTGAGCACGGACTCCTACCACCGCATCGCGGCGACAGGCGGTTCCATCTCGGTGTCGACCGAATCGGAGCAGAGCGCGGGCCAGGGCTACCCGCCTACCTGGCAGGTGCGCCGTCATGACATCCCGGTCTCGCTGTCGATGGACACCAGCGTCTGGTGGAGCGGCGACCTGTTCTCCGCCATGCGCACCACCCTCGGCGCCGACCGTTCCCGCGAGCATCTCGAGGCGCACGTCAAGGGCGAGACCGTCACCCACACCCACCTGCGCGCCGAGCAGGTCGTCGACTGGGCCACCCGGGGCGGCGCCCGCGTCCTGGGCCGCGACGACCTGGGACGCCTCGAGCCGGGCGGCAAGGCCGACGTAGTGCTCATCAAGAACGAGAACTCGCCGGTCTCGTTCCCGCTGCTGAACCCCTACGGTCACGTCGCCTTCCAGGCGCAGCGCGGTGACGTGCATACCGTCCTGGTGGACGGGCGGGTGGTCAAGCACGCGCACCGACTGGTCGGGGCCGACCTGGCCGCGGTGCGCCGCACCGTCGAGGCCACCGTCGACTACCTGCGGTCCGCGCTCGGGGAGGAGGCCTGGGCGGCCGGGATGAACCCGGACCTGCCCGGCACCGAAGTCCTGGACAACCCGTACCAGTACACCGACTACAAGTCCGAGTCGACTCACGGCGCACGCGGCAGCGTGTTCGGCGAGGGCTAGCCCCGGCATGGCCGGCCGGGGCCGAGGGCCGGACTTCGTCGAGGCGCTGGCGCGCGGGCTCGACATCCTGGCCTCGTTCGGCGCGGACCACCGCAGCATGTCGCTGAGCGAGGTGGCGTCCGCGGCCGGCCTGGCCCGGCCGACCGCCCGCCGCCTACTGCTCACGCTGGAAGAGCTGGGCTACGTCCGGTCCGGGGACGGGACCTTCCAGCTGACCCCGAAGGTGATGAACCTGGGGATGGCGTACGTCAGCGCGCTGGGGCTGTGGGAGATCGCCCGCCCGCACCTGGAGTCGCTGGTGGCCCGCACCGGCGAGTCGTCGTCTATGGCCCAGCTCGACGGCTCCGACATCGTCTACGTGGCCCGCGTCTCGGTGCCCAAGCTGATCGCGCTGCGGGTGGAGATCGGCACCCACTTCCCGGCGGGGCAGACCTCGCAGGGCAAGGTCCTGCTCGCGGCCCTGCCCGCGGATCAGGTCTCGGCCGTGCTGGCCCAGCCGAGCCGCTCCGGACTACCGCCCTACATCGGCCGGTCGCCCGACCAACTGCGCGACGAGCTGTCCGAGGTCCGGGCCCGGGGCTGGGCGCTGGCCGACGAGGAACTCGCGCCCGGCGTCCGCTCGGTCGCCGTCCCGGTCCGGGACGGGACCGGGGTCGTCCGGGCCGCGATGAACGTCACCGTGCACGCGGCCGAGACGACCACGCAGCGGCTGCTGCACGACTATCTGCCGCTGTTGCTAACCACAGCCGGCGAGATTAGCGCGGAATGGGAAGTATGGCTTTCCCGCCCGCACGTGGAAATCGCCCGTCGGGCGGAGCCTGGTTCGGTGACCGCCTGAACCTGCCGTACCGGCAATGCGTACAAATTTTCGATAAGAATGGCCGGTCGAATGGGCGGGGAAAGGGCCGGATGGCACCCTCCGGAGTATTGATGACACGCCGTGTGACCTGGACATCTATGTCATGACGGCCACAAAGGGGGAGCATTAACCCTGTGTAATTAACGCTGTGTAGACAAATCCTGGACAGGAAAGGTCACGCCAATGCTCCCGGAGCCGACCCTGCCAAAGCGGCGGCGTAGCGCCCCGGCGCCGCCGCAGCCGTGGGCGATGACGCCGTTGTTCGCGGTGCCGGACAGCACCGAGTCAGTCAGTTCTGAGCCTGAGGTAATTCCGTCGTCCGGCCGCCAGGCTCTGCGGCCGTCCGGGCGCGGCCGCCGGCCGAATTCACGCCTGCCGGCCGGGAAAGCGGGCCCGCGCAAGGCGGGCCCCAAGAACCCGCATAAAGAGCCAGCCGATTTGCTGGCCGTCACCGCGGAACGGCTCCGGCGGGCACTGGGACGCAGTTTCCTGCGCTACGGAATTCCCGGCGATCCCGAGACCGCCGTCCACGCCGCGATGAACGTCATCGAGCCGGTGCTCGACGCGCGGGATACCGAAATCCTGCGGCTCAGGCGGCTGATGGGCGGCAAGCTCCCCGGCCGGTAACTCCCCGGTCACCGCAGGCCCGACGCGCACGACAGAGCTAGCGTACGGCAGGCAGGTGCGGCTATCGTCGCCATCGACGATCACTTTGGCTGCCCGCCGCCAGCCCGTGCCCTCGAGGAGTCGTGCGTGCCCGAACTGGGTCCTGGGGTGGAATACGAAGCGCGGACGCGGCTAGGCCGGGCGGAGGCCGACGCGTTCCTGGCCCGGCTCGAGACGCTGTCCTTCGACATCACCGGGCCGCTCGGCCTCCTCTACGGCGGCGTGGCGGATGTGCACAAGCTCACGACCCAGCTGGTACTCGACGCGCTGCGCGCGGCCGCCACGCGCCCGGCGGATTTGCGGCGGCTCGACCGCCGCCGGGAGATCGATCCGGCCTGGTTTCAGCGGTCCCGCATGATCGGCTACGTCTGCTACGCCGACCGGTTCGCCGGCTCGCTGCCGGGGATCCGCCAGCACCTGGACTATCTGGCGGAGCTGGGCGTCACCTACCTGCACCTGATGCCGCTGCTGAGGCCGCGCGACGGGGAAAGCGACGGTGGCTACGCGGTGGCCGACTACGACCAGGTCGACCCGCGGATCGGCACCATGGCCGACTTGCAGGCGCTGGCCGGCGACCTGCACGAGCGCGGCTTCGCGCTGTGCGTCGACCTGGTTCTCAACCACACCGCGCGGGAGCACGAATGGGCCCGCAAGGCGCGGGCCGGCGAGCCCGGCTACCGCGAGATGTACCTGATCTACCCGGACCGCACCGAACCCGACGCCTACCAGCGCACGCTGCCCGAGGTGTTCCCCGACACCGCTCCGGGTAGCTTCACCCAGGTCCCGGGCCTGGGCTGGGTGTGGACGAGCTTCCACGAGTACCAGTGGGACCTGAACTACGCCAACCCGGCGGTATTCCGGGCCATGCTGGGCACCATGCTCGCCCTGGCCAACCGGGGCATCGACGTGCTGCGGCTCGACGCGGTGCCGTTCTTGTGGAAGCGGATGGGCACCGACTGCCAGAACCAGCCCGAGGCTCACCTGCTGCTGCAGGCGTTCCGGGCGCTGACCCGGCTGGCCGCCCCCGGCCTGGTGCTGAAGGCCGAGGCGATCGTCAGCCCGGAGATGCTGGCCCCGTACCTCGGCGGCCATGACCGGTTCCGGCCGGAGTGCGACCTGGCCTACGACAACCAGCTCATGGTGATGCTCTGGTCGAGCCTGGCCACCCGCGATGTCCGGCTGGCCGAGCGAGCGCTCTCGTACCGCCGCCCCGCCCCCGCGCCGACTTCCTGGGTCACCTACGTCCGCTGCCACGACGACATCGGCTGGGCGGTGTCCGACGCCGACGCCGCCGCCGCGGGTATCGACGGCTTCGCCCACCGGCGCTTCCTGGCCGACTTCTACGCCGGGCGCTTCCCCGGCTCGTTCGGCCGTGGCGCGCTGTTCCAGGACAACCCGGCCACCGGCGACGCCCGGATCTCCGGCATGGCCGCGTCCCTGTGCGGCGTCGAGGCCGCGCTCGAGGCCGGCGACCCAGGCGCGCTCACGGCTGCCCTCAGGCGGCTCGAGGCGATGTACGCCATCGCCTTCTCCTTCGGCGGCATCCCGCTCATCTACATGGGCGATGAACTGGCCATGCGCAGCGACGCCGGGTGGGCCGGGGACCCGGCGCACGCGCACGACAACCGTTGGATGCACCGGCCGCTGATGGACTGGGACCTGGCCGGACGCCGGCACGACCCGGACTCGCTGGAAGGCCGGGTGTTCGCCGCGATCCGTGGGCTGGCCGACGCCCGGCGCTCGCTGCTCGCACTGCGGGCGGGCGGCAGCACCGAGATCCTGCCGACCGAGAACCGCAGCGTGCTGTCCTATCGCCGGGCGCACCCGCGCAGCGCGCCGTTCCTCTCGCTGACCAATTTCAGCGACGTCGCCCAGTCAGCCGACGCCGGGATCATCGCCTGGGCCGGCCTCAACGACCCCGTCCACGTGCACTCAAGCACCGGCCAGCTCGACATCCGCGGCGGCCAGATCGAACTGCCGCCCTGGGGCTTCGCCTGGCTTTCCGGCACCTAGCCGGCCGGGTCAGTCGCCACCAGCTCGTCCAGGGGCACCTCGGGGTCGGCGAGCCGGCCTGGGTCCACGGTGCGGCCGCCGCGCACCAGGGCCTGGATCCCGTCGCTGGCGTCCCAGATATTGACGTTCATGCTGGCCAGCACGCGGCCGTCGGCCAGCCAGAACGCGATGAACTCGCGCCGCTGGACGTCGCCGCGGAAGACGACCTGGTCGTAGCCACCCGGCTCGACGTAACCGGTGTATTCCATGCCCAGGTCGTACTGGTCGGTGTAGAAGTACGGCATCCGGTCATAGGCGACGTCCTGGCCGAGCATCGCCCGGGCGGCTGCCTGCGGCTGATGCAGCGCGTTGGCCCAGTGCTCCACCCGGATGTGCCTGCCGAGCACCGGGTGGTATGCGCTGGCAATGTCCCCGGCGGCGTAGATATCCGGATGGGAGGACCGCAGCCGCGCGTCGACGACGACGCCGTTGCCGGTCTCCAGCCCGGCCGAGGTGGCCAGCTGGGTGTTCGGCGTGATCCCGACGCCGACGATGACCGCGTCGGCCTCGACATGGCCTCCGTCGGCCAACCGCACGCCGCCGGCCCGGCCTCCCGAGCCGGTGATCTCGCTGACTTGCACGCCGAAACGCAGGTCGACGCCGTGCTCACGGTGCAGGCCGGCGAAGACCTGGGCCACCTCGGTGCCGAGCACCCGCAGCAGCGGGAGCTCGGCCGCCTCCAGGATCGTGACCTCGGCACCGGCGGCGCGGGCCGCGGCGGCCGTCTCCAGGCCGATCCAGCCCGCGCCGATCACCGCGATCCGCGACGCGGCCTGGAAGGTGGCCTTGAGCTGGTCGCTGTCGCCCACCCGGCGCAGGTAGAGCACGCCGTCGGCTTCGGCGCCCGGCACCGGCAGGCGGCGCGGCGAGGACCCGGTGGCCAGCAGGAGCTTCGCGTAGCCGATGCGGCTGCCGTCGGCCAGCCATACCTCGTGTGCGGCTGGATCGATGCCGGTGACCGGCACGCCGAGGCGCAACTCGACGCTGTTGTCGGCGTACCACGGCGCCGGGTGGACGTAGATCGTCTCTCGTTCGGCCTTGCCCAGCAGGTAATCCTTGGACAGCGGCGGGCGTTCGTACGGCCGCTCGGCCTCGTCTCCGATCAGCACGACCGGGCCGTCGAACCCTTCCTTGCGCAGGGTCTCCGCGGCCTTCGCCCCGGCCAGGCCCGCCCCTGCTATCACGTACGCGCTATTCGCGCTCATTTCCCGCTCTCCTCTCGTGGATGGCCCTCTCGTGGTCGGCGGAGCGCCGCGGCCAGCTGGTCGCTCAGTCCTCGCCAGCTAGCATCGAAGATGTCCAGGCCGTGGGTTTCCAGGCTCGACGTGACGTCGTCGTAGTCGATGTCGAGTCCCTGCAGCTCGCTGAGTACCTGCCGCGCGTCCTGGTAGTGGCCGCGTACCGAGTCCGCGGGGATCTGGCCGTGGTCGGCGACCGCGCGCAGGGTGGCCTCGGGCATCGTGTTGACGACATCGGGCGCGACCAGGTCGGTCACGTAGCGGGTGTCGGGGTAGGCCGGGTCCTTAACCGAGGTCGAGGCCCACAGCGGCCGTTGCGGGCGGGCGCCCGCCGCCGCCAGGGCGGCCCACCGCGGCGAGCCGAGCATCCGCTCGTAGTGCTGGTAGGCCAGCCGGGCGTTCGCGATCGCGGCGCGCCCGCGCAGGCGGGCCGCCGCGGCAGTGCCGATCTTGTCGAGCCGCGCGTCGACCTCGGTGTCGACCCGGGATACGAAGAACGAGGCCACCGACGCGATCGAGGATAGGTCGCGGCCGGCCTGCCGGGCCTGCTCCAGGCCGTCGAGGAAGGCGTCGATTACGGCGTCGTAGCGGGCCAGGGAGAAGATCAGCGTGACGTTGATGCTGATGCCCTCGGCCAGGCAGGCCGTGATGGCGGGCAGTCCCTGCCGCGCGGCCGGGATCTTGATGAACAAGTTGGGCCGGTCCACCCGCCACCACAGCGCCCGCGCCTCGGCGATGGTCGCCTCGGTGTCGTAGGCCAGCCGCGGGTCGACCTCGATCGACGCCCGCCCGTCCACGCCGTCGGTGGCGTCGTAGGCCGGCCGCAGCACATCACAGGCCCAGCGCACATCGTGGGTGGTCAGCGCGCGTAGCGCCTCCTCGACGCTGATGCCGCGCACCCACAGGTCGTGCAGTTGCCCGGCGTAAGCGTCGTCACCGCCGGCGATCGCCTTGGCGAAGATGGTCGGGTTGGTGGTCACGCCCACCACGTGGTCATGGGCGACCAGGGCGGCCAGGCTGCCGGTCGCCAGCCGCTGGCGGCTCAGGTCGTCAAGCCAGACCGAGACGCCCCTGCTGGTTAGGTCATCGAGTGGATCGGACATTTCGTGATCCTTTCTTGTGCGCGCCTCAGTGCGGTACGCCGGCCAGCGCGAAGAACTCCGCGCGGCTGCGCGGGTCGGCTCGCAGCGTGCCGAGCAAGGTTGAAGTAACGGTCTTGGCGCCATGCGCCCGCACGCCGCGCAGCGTCATGCAGGAGTGCTCAGCCTCGAGCACCACGCCCACGCCGGGGGCTCGCAGCCGGGTGGCCAGGCACTCGGCGACCTGCTTAGTCAGCCGCTCCTGGACCTGGGGCCTGGCCGCGAAATGCTCTACCAGCCGGGCCAGCTTGGACAGCCCGATGATGCGCTCGCCGGGCAGGTAGCCGACGTGCGCGAGGCCGGAGAACGGCAGCAGGTGATGCTCGCAGACGGTGCGGAACGGGATTGAGCGGGCCAGCACCAGCTCGTCGTACCCCTCATCGTTAGGGAACGTGGTCAGCCGCAGCGGCTGCACGTCGAATAGCTCCGCGTAAGCGCGGGCCATCCGGGCCGGTGTCTCCCGCATCTCCTCCCGATCCACGTCGATCCCCAGCGCCGAGAGGAAATCGGCCGCGGCCCGGCGGGCCCCGTCCATGTCTACGCCCGCGCTGTCCTGCGCGATGTGCAGGACCGGCTCAGCCGTCATGACCGATCACTACCGATGGCGACGCAGCAGTGATCCCGCTGAGGATCGAGGACCGGACGCCAGCCGTTCGCCCCCAGGCCCTCGACCAGCCCCTCGACGAGCGCCAGGTTCATCCCGCAGACCACGTCCCGGTGCCGTTCCGCCAACTGGTGGAACGGGCAGTTCCGCAGCCGGATCACGCCATCCTCGCCCCGGCTCGGCTCGTATCCGTGCTCGGCCAGCACGCTCTCCACATCCTGGTGGTCTAGGTCCCGGCGGCCCGCGTCCTGGCCGAGCGTGTCTGGCCGGAACCCGCTCCCCAGCTCCGTGCCGAGCTGATGCGCGGCCTCCCGCAGGGCGGTTCGGCTGCGGCCACTGCGATCGGAATCGACGACCTGGGCGAGCAACCGCGCCGCCAGCTCGTACTCTCGCGGCGGCACGGTAACCGCGAACTCACGGTCCGACCTGGCGTACAGTTTGGCGGGCCGTCCGGCGCCCGGCCCGGTCCGCCCGGGGGGCCGCCGATAGAACGCCGTCAGCAACCCGGACTCGACGAGCTTGTCGAGGTGGTAGACGGCCAGCGCCCGGCCGATCCCGGCCGCGGACGCTGCCTCGTCCCGGCCCACCGGCCCGGCCTGCTGTGTCACCACCTCGTACAGGCGGCGACGGACCGGATCGTCCAGGCTGCTGAGCGAGGCCAGGTCCGGGCTGTCGGATGATAGGCTCATGCCCGGACTCTATCACTAAAAATTATTAATTTAAGAATGAGCACATCAAAGAGAGCTGAGCACATCAAAGAAGGAGCACGCCCATGACCGACCGACCGCCGCTGCCGCCGTTTGACCTGGAGAGCGCTCTGGCCAAGGTGCAGGCCGCCGAGGACGCCTGGAACACCCGCGACCCCGAGCGCGTCGCGGGCGCGTACACCGTCGACTCGGTCTGGCGCAACCGCGACGCCTTCATCACCGGGCGGGCGGCGATCATCGAGTTCCTCGGCGGCAAGTGGCGGCGCGAGCTCGATTACGCGCTGCGCAAGAACCTGTGGGGCTTCCGGGAGAACAGGATCGCGGTCCGGTTCCAGTACGAGTGCCATGACGCGCAGGGGCAGTGGTGGCGCAGTTACGGCAACGAGCTATGGGAGTTCGACGAGCACGGCCTGATGCGGCGCCGGGAGGCCAGCATCAACGACGTCCCGATCGACGCGTCGCAGCGGCGGATCTTCGGCCCCCGCCCGGCCGCCGAACGCGGAACGGAATTCCCGATCCAGTGACCGCCGCCCGCTAACCGCCCACGTTGTCCCATCGGGCCGCGGGAGTCGCGCCGGGTCACGGGCCGGAGTTTAGCCAGATGGCCCTAGCCGTCCAGGGTCTTCAGCTCGCGGCGCATCACCTTACCGGTGGAGGTCTTCGGCAGATCGGGCACGAACCGGACCGAGCGGGGCAGCTTGTAGGCGGCCAGGTGCAGCCGGCAGTGCTCGATGATCTGGGTCTCGGTCGCGGTGGCCCCGGGGCGGAGCACCACGTAGGCGCGGGCCAGTTCACCATGGGTCTCGTCGGGCACCGATCCGACGGCGACCATGGCCACGGCGGGATGGGAAGCCACGATGCGTTCGATCTCGGCCGGATACACGTTGAACCCGCCCGTGATGATCAGGTCTTTCCTGCGGTCCACGACAAAGTAATGACCTTCGTCATCCCGGGTGGCGATGTCGCCGGTGTGCATCCAGCCGTCGGGCTCGATCGCGGCCCGGGTGGCCGGCTCGTTGCCGTAGTAACCGAGCATGACCAGCGGCCCGCGGATCATCAGCTCGCCCGGCTCGCCATCGGGTACGGTGACGCCCGGATCGTCGAGCGCGGCGACCCGGGCTTCGGCTCCGGGGAGCGCGAAGCCGATCGAGCCGTGCACGTTGGGCATGTAGCTGCAGTTGCTGGTGCCCGCGCCCGCCAGCTCGGTCATCCCCCAGATCTCGAGCAGGGGGACACCGGACCGGCCTTCCCATTCGGCCATCTTGGCCACCGGCATGGTCTGGCCGCCCACCGTGCAGATCCGCAGCGAGGACAGGTCGGCGCCGGGCAGCGACGGATCGGCGAGCATCATCGCGTACATGGTCGGCACGCCGTCGAACACGGTCGCGCGGTGCCGCTGGATCTCGGCCAGGGCCAGGGCGGGATCGAAGCGCTCCATCATGACCAGCGTGGCGCCGGTCATGAAGGTGCCGTTCATCACCACGTTGCCATAGACGTGCGGTAGGGGCAGCGCGTTGAGCATCACGTCGCGGTCGGTCCGCGTCTGGACCGCAAACACGGCCGCGGTATTGAGGAAAACGGCCCGGTGTGACTGCATCGCTCCCTTCGGGTGGCCGGTGGTGCCTGAGGTGTAGCCGATGGTCGACAGGTCCGCCGGCGCCGGCCTGGGTACATCCGGCGCCGCCGCGGGGTGGCTGAGCAATTCCCCGAACGAGGTGACGCCGCCGCCTGCGGGGTCGAAGCTGATGACTCGGCGCAGGGTCGGCACGGACCGGGTCAGGCCGGCGATCACTTCGGCCTTTTCGCCCGAGGCGAAGATGGCCGCGGCGCCGCAGTCGTTGAGGACGAAGGCAACCTCTTCCGCGGTGAGCATCACGTTGATGGGGTTGACCACGGCCCCGGCCCGCAGCGCGGCGTGGTAGGCGACCACCCACTCCCACCGGTTGGGCGAGTACAGCGAGACGCGGTCGCCGGGCCGCACCCCGCTGTCGTGCAGGCCGCCCGCCACCCGGTCGCATAGGTCATCGAGCGCCTGATACGTCAGCGTCCGGCCGCCGGCGACCAGAGCCGTCTTGGATCCGAAACGCCACGCTGCCCGCGTCAGGATCATGCCCATGTCCGCCGTGATCGGGCCAACCTCTGCCGCCCTCTGGTCCTGCACCGGCGCGATGATCGCCTCGGCCATGATCCCCCTCCCAGGAGTCGTGCTATCGCCATATAGCCGTCCGGCGGCCAGCTTGTCAAGGGCCGTACTTTCCGCCGGATTTAGGTCTTGACAATGGCGTGTCCATGGGTCGAATGTTGAGCGTCCGTACCAAAGTGACGGGCGTACTAACACGTGACGGTCGAGTTCGGTTTTTGGGGGGTTCCATGGAGCTTGCGCCAGATTTCTCTTTCCAGCCGCTACCGGCAGTGGAAAATGCGGTAGAGCAGCCGTTCCCGGAGATCGCGAGCCCGCTTGGCCCGCTCGCCGGGCTCGTGGGGACGTGGAGCGGCCGGGGCTTTAACGTCATCTGGCGGCCCAACCACACGGCCGGGCAGGACCGTTTCCTTGAGCTCAACGTGACCAGCGAGCAACTTGAGTTCACCGCGATCAGCGGGCAGATCCCCAACCGCGGCCTGCTGCAGCCCGACATCAACATGTTCGGCCTGACCTATCTGCAGCAGATCTCCGACGCCAACCTGAAAGCGGGCCTGCACATCGAGCCGGGCCTGTGGGTGGCGGTGCCGAAGACCACCAACCCCAACGTGGTCCCCACTGTGGCCCGGCTAGCCTCCATCCCGCACGGGACGGTGATCCTCGTCCAAGGCACCGCCAGCACGGCCGCCGCGGCCCCGAGTATCCCAGCGGTCAGCATCAAGCCCTTTACCATCGGCCAGCCGAACGCCCCGTTCGACTTCCCCGAGCAGACCCTGGCCACGCATACCAGCTTCCGGACCTCCGGCGCCGGGCTGACCGGCGTCACGCAGGCCATGGTCAACGACCCCAACAGCGTCCTGCACACGGCGATCGCGGGCCAGCACATCACCTCCACCACTACGCTGCACGTGACCTCCGGCGATGCCCCGGTGCCCGGCGGCGGGACCGCGAACACCGCCTTCCTCAAGGGCGGCGCTCAGGGTCCGAACGCGGTCACGGCGAGCGTCAGCGCCACGTTCTGGCTGGAGACGGTGCAGGGCCAGCCGGCCGCCAGCCAGCTGCAGTACACCCAGACCGTAATGCTGAACTTCAACGGCCTGAGCTGGCCGCACGTCACTGTCGGCACGCTGCGCAAAGCCTGATGGGGGAGCCCGGTGACCAGCAGGCCTACACGAACCAGCAGTAGTTATCGCCCCAGGTAGGCGCGCTTGAGTTCCTCGTCGCGCAGCAACTCCGCGGCCGCGCCCTCCAGCACGATCTCCCCGGTCGACAGGACATAGCCGCGGTCGGCGATGGACAGCGCCATGGTCGCGTTCTGCTCGACCATCAGGACCGAGACGCCGGAAGCGTGGATGGTCTTGATGATCTGGAAGTTTTGCAGGACCAGCGCGGGCGACAGCCCCATCGACGGCTCGTCCATCAGCAGCAGCCGCGGGTGGGACATCAGCGCCCGGCCCATCGCGACCATCTGCTGCTCGCCGCCGGACAGCGTGCCGGCTAGCTGGGTCCGCCGCTCGAGCAGCCGCGGGAACAGCTCGTGCACCCGGTCGAAGTCCTCGGCGGACGGTCCGCCCTTGCGCAGCACGGCGCCGAGCTCCAGGTTCTCCTGCACCGTCAGCTGCCCGAACAGGCGGCGGTTTTCCGGCACGATGGCAAGCCCGGCCGCGATGCGCTGCGGCACCGGCCATCCCGTCACGTCCTGGCCGTTCAGCAGCACCCGCCCGGCGCGCGGCCGGACGATCCCCAGGATCGTCTTCAGCGTCGTCGACTTCCCGGACGCATTCCCGCCGAGCAGGCAGACCAGTTCGCCCACGTCGACGTGCAGCGAGATCCCCTCCAGGATCCGCATCTGGCCGTAATAGGTCGTGACGTGGTCCAGGCTCAGCAGGCCCTCACTCATTCTCGGCCTCCGCCAGGTCTTCCGGATGACGCCCCATGTAAGCCTCGACGACGGCTGGGTGGCCCGCGACCTGGTCGAATCCGCCCTCAGCGATCTTGACGCCGTGGTCAAGCGCGACCACCCGGTCCGAGCAGCCGGCCACCACGTGCATGTCGTGCTCGATGACCAAGATCGCGACCCCCCGCTCGTCGCGGAGCCGCCCGATCAGCTCGGTGACCTCGTGCGTCTCGACGGGGTTCATCCCGGCGGCCGGCTCGTCGAGCAGCAGTAGCCGGGGCCGGGTAGCGAGCGCCCGGGCGATCTCGAGCCGCCGCCGGTTCGCGTACGACAGCGAGTAGGCGGGCTGATCCCAGCGGTATCCGGCGAGCCGCTGGCCGAAAAACGACAGCACCTCCTCGGCCAGCGCCCGAACCTCGCGCTCCTCGCGCCGGGCGCGCGGTAGCCGCAGTACCGACTCCCATGGCATGGCCCTGGTGCCGCCGTAGGTGGCGGCCATCACGTTCTCGATCACGGACATGTTCATGAACAGCCGCAAGGTCTGGAACGTGCGCGCGACCCCCAGCCGGGCGATGATGTGCGGCGGCTGGCCCGCGATCGACTTCTCGGCGAACCGGACATCCCCCGAGCTCGGCTGGTAGACGCCCGTGATCACGTTGAAGACCGAGGTCTTGCCCGCGCCGTTCGGCCCGATCACGCTGACCACCTCCCGGTCGCGGACCCGTAGGTCCAGCCCGGAAAGAGCGCGCAGTCCGCCGAAGGACAGCGAGAGCTGATCCAGTTCCAGGACGGGGCCCGCCTCGCCTGGTGGCTCAGGCCCGGCGCTCACGTTACGACCTCGACGCGCCGCTGGCCGAGCAGCCCCTGCGGCCGGGCGTTCATCATCACGATCAGGATCGCGCCGATCATGATCTGCCGGGTGACCGCCGGCTCCACCACGAGCCTGGTCTCCCACACGAACGAGGCCAGGTAAAGGGTCGGCGGCAGCAGGATCGTCCGCCAGCGGCTGTTGACCTGCACGAGTGCGATCAGCAGGCATATCAGCAGCACGTACCCGTAGTTTCCCAGAGTCTGTGCGCTGGCCGGGACGATCACCCACTCGCGTAGTGCGTCGGCGATCCAGCCGCCCGACTGCGGTCCGCCTGCTACGGCGCTCGCCGACACGGCCGCGGCGATGGCGTGCGCCGCCAAACCGAGGGCGGCGGTTGCGGCCAGCACCGCGGCCAGCCGCCGCCACGGGCGCAGCTTGGCCACCAAGGTCAGCAGGATCAGCCCGTAGTACAGGTAGCTGGCCTCGGCCGGGCTGCGCAGCAATCCGTCGTAGATGACCATCACCACCAGGGCGCCGGTGACGGCGCCCGCGATGCTGCCGGCTCCGCCGAGGATAAGCCCCGCGTAGATCAGGATCAGGATCGGGGTATCGAAGTCGGTCGGGAACACGCTCGCCTGCTGCGCGGCGAAGATGGTGCCGGCCAGCGCCGCGACCATGGCGCCGCACGCGAACGCCGACAGCTTCACCCGGTTGACGGGGATGGTCATCGCCGCTGCCGCCAGCGGATCCTCGCGGACCGCGCGCCAGGCCCGCCCGGTGCGCGAGGTCTCGAGCAGCCGCAGCACCGCCATCGTGACCACCACGATGATCACCAGCAGGTAGTAGTAGCCCGCGTTGGTCGTCAGCTGGAATCCGAAGGCATTGATCGGGTCGATCCCGGTGATCCCGTTCGGTCCGCCGAGCTTGCTCGGGGCCACGTTGTTGGTGAACTCGACGAACGCCTCGCCAAAGAACAGCGTCACGATGGCCAGGTAGTCGCCGATCAGCCGCCGGGACGGCAGCCCGACGCAAAGCCCGAGGAGCGCCGCGCCGATCATCACGATCGGCAGCGACAGGTAGTACGGCAGGTGGATGCCGGCCGGGCCGAGCTGGGCCGAGGAGAGCAGCGCGAATCCGTAGGCGCCGAAGCCGAAGAACGCGATGAAGCCGAGGTCGAGCAGCCCCGCCCAGCCCACCACGACGTTCAGCCCGACCGCCAGCAGCGCGATCACCAGCGCGTCGATCCCGACTTGCAACTGGAAGCCGCCGAGGCCGAGCAGCGGCAGCGCCACGCCGGCCAGCCCGACGATCGCCAGCCTGGGCCACCAGCCGACCCGCTCACCAGACCGCTGCACGTTGCCCAGCCAGGACGGCAGGTACTCGCGCCGGCGCGCCTGCCTGGCGACCCACTCGTCGGCCCCGACCTGCGGTCCGGCCTGGCCTGCTGGGGGCGGTGCGGCCGGGGTTGGTGCTGCTGGGGGCTGCGGATCGGGGCTCACGAGTGCTTCACACCTTCTGCAGCTGGGCCCGGCCGAGCAGCCCGCTCGGCCGCACCAGCATCACGATGATCAGGAGCGCGAACACCAGCAGGTTGGAGTACGTGGAGGAGAGGTAGCCGATGGTGAACGATTCCGCCACGCCGATCAGCAGGCCGCCGAGCATCGCGCCGGGCAGCGAGCCGATCCCGCCGACCACGGCCGCGGTGAACGCCTTGAGCCCGACGATGAACCCGATTGTGCTCGTCACTTGGTTGAACAGCAGCCCGCCCATGACGCCGGCCACGCCCGCGAGCGCCGAGCCGAGGAAGAACGTCGCCGTGATCGTGAAGTTCACGTTGATCCCCAGCATCTCGGCGGCCTCCCGGTCGGCCGCCACCGCCCGCATCTGCTTGCCGAGCTTGGTCCGGTTGACCAGCAGCTGCAGGCCGGCCATCAGCACGATCCCCATAACCAGGACCAAGATCTGGACGCTGTCGATGGTGACCGATCCGATCCGGATGCCGCTGGAGAGCGAGATGAACTCCGCCGTGTTGTAGACGCGGTACTGAGCGCCGAACAGCAGCAGGGCCGAGCTCTCCAGGAAGAACGAGATGCCGATCGCGGTGATCAGCGGCGCGATCCGCGGCGCGTCTCGCAGCGGCCGGTAGGCGAATCGCTCGATCGCGACGCCCAGGCCGCCGCATAGGCCCGCAGCCAGCACGAACATGATTGTCAGCAGCAGCGGCACCGGGATGCTCACGTTGGCCGCGCCGCCGAACCACTGGATCACGAAAAAGCCTATGTACGCCCCGATCATATACACATCGCCGTGCGCGAAGTTAAGTAGCTTCAGGACCCCGTACACCATCGAGAAGCCCAGCGCGACCAGCGAATAGAGCGCGCCCGTGGTGACACCGTTCACCAGTTCCTGGAAGAAGAAACTCATCCGGCGCAACCCCTGCCCGTCACCACGCGCTCCGCCGCGGGCCGGGCCCCGTAGGACCCGGCCCGCGGCGGAGCAGCTGCCTTATGTGAGCCGATCAGGAGCTCGGGATCAGCTGGTACTTGCCCGTGGAGTTGATCTTGAACAGGAAGAACTTGCCGTTGACCAGGTCACCGTGGGAGTCGAAGGAGATCGGCTGGCCCAGGATCGAGGTCGATTCGTTCGTCGTCTTGATCGCGGCCAGCACGTTGCTGCGGCTCGGGGTCTGACCTGCCTTGCAGACCGACGCGATCGCCTCGTCGATCACGTGCGTGGCCGCGAACACCGGCGGGCCGAACGTGCCGAACGATCCGTACTTCGCCTTGGCGGCCGTGGCGATCGCCGCGTCGGCCGGAATCGCGGTGATGTCCGGGCCGAACGAGGACACGTACGAGCCGTTGATGCTGAACGTGCCCGGCGAGAACAAGCCGTCGGTACCGAAGATCACGGCCGTCTTGTGCTCCTGGGCCAGGTCCCGGCCGAACTGCTGGGCGTTGGCCGCGACCTGCCAGGGCAGCACTACCACCGACGTGGCGGGCGTGACCTTGGCCACCAGCGCGGAGAAGTCGGTGACCTTCTGCGAGACCGACTCGTGGTCGACCTTGATCCCGGCCGCCTGGAAGACCGGCACCATCGCGCTGACCAGGCCGGTCGAGTAGGCCTCCTGGTCATCGACGATCATCAGGGACTTGGGGTGCAGGGTCTTCACGATGTAGTTCGCATCCTGCGGGCCCTGCACGCTGTCTTTCGACACCACCCGGAAGAACGTGGGGTATTTTCCGGTCGTCAGCGCCACGGCGGTCGCCGACCCGGAGATGAAGGCCATCCCCGCCCGGCCCATCGGGCCGCCGATCGCCTCGACCTCCTGGCTGCCCGCCGGGCCGACCATCGCGACGATGCTTGAGTTCGAGATGAACTGCTGGCTCACGGTCACCGCCTGCGCGGGCTGCAGCTGCGTGTCGCCCTGGACGAGCGTGATCTTCGTGTGGTTGGCCGCGTTGTCCATCGCCACCGCGAGCTCTGCGAAGTGCAGCTGCTCGGTGCCCAGCGGCGCCACCGGGCCGGTGATCGGGGCCTCCAGTCCGATCGACGCGACGCACGTCTTGGCGGCGGCGGATGCACTAGTGGTTCCGCCGCTCGCGGCGGTACTGCTACTACTGCTGCTACTGCAACCAGCCACGGCCAGCGAGCCAACCGCCGCCGCAGCTAGGACCAGGCGTCCCTTCATGGGATACGCCTCCATTTCCCGGAATATCTCACGATGTAGATGTAGGAGTCGCGACGCGCGCGCGGCGCGTGGCCGACCGAACGCCGGCAGATCGGCCGCCTGCGGGGTCTCGCGCCTCGGCGCTGCGTTCGAGCACACTCAATACGCCCTCCCCAATGGCCGAATTCGTTCCGATGATCAAACCATTGCTGTTTAGGCCAAGGCAAGTGGACTACTGTGAGTCTGGCTGGCAGTTGTGAAGTCGATATCAAACGGGGCGCGGCCCCAGCGGAGGGAGCTTCCGGTGGCCGAAGTGCTCAGCGCTAGCCAGGACCTCGGGGCAAGCCTCGACGTGGCGGCCGTCCGGGCCCGCTTTTCGTCACTGCAGCAAGGGTTCGCTTTCCTCGACGCCCCCGGCGGCACCCAGGTGCCCGACGAGGTGGGCGACGCGATCGCGCGAGCCCTCCGGGAGGCCAGTGCGAACATGGGCGCGGGCTACGCCACCAGCATCCGCGTCGGGAAGATCCTCGAGGAGGCCGAGCACAAGGCGGCCAGGTTCCTCGGCTGCGAGCCGCACGAGGTGATCTTCGGACCGAACATGACCACGCTGAACTTCGCGCTGTCGCGGACCGCCGCGCGCGCCCTGGCGCCCGGCGACGAGATCCTGGTGTCCTGCCTGGACCACGACGCCGGGGTCGCGCCGTGGCTGGAGATCGCGCACGATAGGGACCTGGTGGTCCGGCACGTCGCACTGCACGACGACACCACGCTGGACTTCGCGGACCTGGAGCGTAAGCTCGGGCCGCGCACCAAGGTGGTCGCGTTCGCCTGGGCGTCAAACGCGGTCGGCACGGTCACCGATGCCCGGCGCGTGTGCCAGCTCGCGCACGACGCCGGGGCGCTCGCCTGGGTGGACGCCGTCCACTACGCGGCGCACGAGCCGATCGACGTCCGGGCCATCGGCGCTGACATGCTGATCTGCTCGCCGTACAAGTTCTGCGGCCCGCACCTCGGCATGGCCTGCGGGCGGGCCGAGGTGATGGGGTCCTGGCGGCCCTACAAGGCACGCCCGGCGCCGACCAGCCCGCTGGGGCGCAGCTTCGAGACCGGGACGCTGCCGTACGAACTGCTCGCCGGGTTCAACGCGACCATCGACTACCTCGACTCGATCGGGGGCTTCGCCGCGATCGCCCCCTACGAGCGCTCGCTGGGCCAGCGGTTCTTCGACGGTCTGTCCGACGCGGTCACCGTCTACGGGCGGCCCGGGATGGACGGCCGCGTGCCGACGTTCCTGGTCAACGTCGACGGCGTGGCCGCCGAGGACGTGGCCGCGCGGCTGGCCGCCGCGCAGATCGGGGTCTGGGCGCACGACTCGTGGTACTCGCTCGGCCTGTACCAGCGCCTCGGCTACACCGACAAGTCGGTCCGGATCGGATTCATCCACTACAACAACGCGGCCGAGGTCGACCGGCTGCTCGAGATCCTGAACGGCCTGCGGTTATCCCGCGGCGCTGCTATCCCGGGGATCCGCCGAGGATGTCGGCGAGCTTGGCCAGGTTGATGTTGCCGCCCGAGATCACGCACACGACCTTGCCGGTCCCAGCCCGGCCGCTCAGCGCGGCCGCCGGAGCGAGCGCGCCCGCGCCCTCGGCGATGACCCGGACC
>JBAUAY010001225.1:0-2635 GCA_049676235.1 Streptosporangiaceae bacterium | reverse complement strand
GGGTCCGCCCGACCGTAGCAGGCTTGGCCGTGCCGATCTCGGCGGTGGGCTCCGCGGCGACCGGCGCATCCGCCGCGACCGCCTCGGCTGGGGCCGGAGCGGACGTGACTGGCTGGGCCGCGGCCGGCTCGGCGGGGGCCGTGGCCGTCTGGCCACGCTGGCCAGCCGGGCTGGTGACGGTGGCCTTCGCGGGCGCTTCGGGCGCCCGGGCGCGCGGTACGTCCTGATCCGCGGGGGTCTTGTTCCTAAGCTTGTCGCTGATCAGCAGTAGCTGGCCGATGCCGGCGAAAACGCCGCGCAGAGCCTGGGCTGGGGCTTCCTTTATGCGTTCACTAACCTGCGGAACGCGCATGTCGCACTCTCCTCGAGGACGGGATTTCACACGTGGCGCCTAGGCAGGCTTCCCAGCAACTGCCGGCGCCGGTGCATCGCTGTTAGTCAGCGCGTCTTCCCTGACGGGTAATCTTCGCGCCTCCGGCTTGTGTGTCGCAATACCCGCACCGTGACTAGGGAGCACGCCTGCCTTGTTCCAGAAGATACTCACCTACCATGGGGTTATGTCTTCAAGCCAGCGACGGGTCCTGCTCGCTAAGCCTCGCGGCTACTGCGCCGGGGTTGACCGGGCTGTGCAAGCGGTCGAGATGGCACTGGACAGGTTCGGGCCCCCGGTTTATGTACGCAGGCAGATCGTACACAACACGTACGTCGTCGGCACGCTGGAGAAGCGCGGCGCGATCTTCGTGGCGGAGGTCGACGAGGTACCGCCCGGTGCGGTCGTGGTCTTCTCCGCGCACGGCATCGCCCCCGAGGTCCGCCTGGACGCGGAGCGCCGCGGGCTGCACGCCATCGACGCGACCTGCCCGCTGGTGACCAAGGTGCACAACGAGGCGCGGCGGTTCGCGGCCAAGGACTACGACATCTTGCTGGTCGGCCACGCGGGACACGAAGAGGTGGTGGGGACGGCAGGCGAGGCGCCGTCCCGGGTCCGTCTGGTGGACGGCGCGGAGGGAGCCGCCGACGTCGAGGTCAGGGACCCGTCAAAGGTGGTCTGGCTGTCGCAGACAACGCTGTCCGTGGACGAGACCGTCGAGACCGTCAACGCCCTGCGCGAGCGTTTTCCCGCCCTGCTCGATCCGCCGAGCGACGACATCTGCTACGCCACGCAGAACCGGCAGGCCGCGGTCAAGGTCATCGCCGACCAGGCCGACCTGCTGCTCGTGGTGGGCTCGCCGAACTCCTCGAACTCCGTCCGGCTGGTGGAGGTGGCCAAGGATTACGGCGCCTCGGCCGCCTACCTGGTCGACGACGCCGGCGAGGTCGACGAGCGCTGGCTGGACGGCGTGACCACGGTCGGGGTGACCAGCGGGGCCTCGGTACCTGAGGAACTGGTGACCGCGGTGCTGGACAGGCTCGCCGAGCACGGGTTCGGCGACGTGGAGGAAGTCGAGGCGGTGGAGGAGCACATGACGTTCGCGCTCCCGCGCGAACTCCGTACCGCCGGAGCCGTTGGACCGCGGCAGGACGGCTAACGCCGGCGCCCCCCGCGGGATGTCGCGCGCAACTGGGGCCGGTATCCACGGGCGAGCGCGATCGCGATGACCAGGGCCGTGCCCGTGAACAGCCAGAGCGCCGAGGTGGCCAGCGTGAGAAGGATTCCGGCCGCCGCCGAGAAGGTGTCCGGCGCGGTCAGCACCTGAGCCAGCACGCTCCCGGCGAAGAAGGCCAGCGGCGGGCACACCACCACCGCGCGCAGTCCGCTGACCCGCGTGTAGCGGGTGACCAGGCCGCACGTTATGACGAACGTCACGTCGGCGAATGTGCCCCAGCCGGTCCAGGCTGCGATCAGCAGGCCGAGGAAACTGGCCGCGAACAGCGCGGCGACCGCGCCGCGTCCGGTCAGCTTGACAGATCTCGGAAACCGAAGGCGCGAAGGTCCCTGCCTCCCCGCTTTCTTGCTCGGGGCCCGGGTCTGCGTCATCGAGCGGCACGCACCAGGCTGGCCTCAGCCCGGTTGAGCTCAGCCCGGTCGAGCTCAGCTGGGTTGAGCTCAGCCGGGCCGAGCTCGACCGGCTCACCGGCGATGAGCTCGGGGGCCGACAACGCCCTGGTCGTCTCTTCCACTAGCGCCGGCGCGGTGAGCTCCCCGTCGACGACGCCGAGCTCGTTCAGCCGCCGGGCGGTGGGCAGCACGCGGCTCTCCAGCGAGCCGACGGCCTGGTTGTAGGTGGACACGGCCGTGGTCAGCGCGCGGCCCAGGCGGTCCACGTGCCGCCCGAGGCCCGCGATCCGCTCGTAGAGCACTCGGCCGAGGTCGAAGACGGCGCGGGCGTTCTCGGCCAGTGCCGCCTGCTGCCAGGCGTACTGCGCGGTGCGCAGCATCGTGACCAGCGTGGTGGGAGTGGCGATGTGTACCTTGCGGCTGAGCGCGTACACGAGCAGCCCGGGGTCCCGCTCCAGCGCCGGGGCCAGGAAGGCCTCGCCGGGGATGAACAGGATCACGAACTCCGGCGACGGGCTCAGCGCCGCCCAGTACGCCTTGGCCGCCAGCCGGTCCACGTGTTCGCGCACGTGCCGGGCGTGCGCGTCCATCCGCGCTGTGCGCACGTCGTCGGCGTCGGTTTCGGCGGCCTCCAGA
>JBAUAY010001224.1:0-2920 GCA_049676235.1 Streptosporangiaceae bacterium | reverse complement strand
CCTCGGAGGGGCGAGACCCGCCTATCTCGAGGCCCTCGAGTCGGTCGACCGGCCGGAGACCACGCCGGAGGCCGCCGAGCTGCTCGGCCGATTGCAGGGCGACTGCCACAGTCACTCCGACTGGTCCGACGGCGGCAGCCCGCCGCGGGAGATGGCCGAGGCCGCCCGCGACCTCGGCCACGAGTGGATCGCGCTGACCGACCACTCGCCCCGGCTGACCGTAGCCAACGGGCTTTCGGCCGAACGGCTCAGGGCCCAGCTCGAGCTGATCAGCGAGCTGAACGAGGAGCTGGCGCCGTTCCGCATCCTGACCGGGATCGAGGTCGACATCCTGGAGGACGGCTCGCTCGACCAGTGCGAGGACCTGCTCGGACGGCTCGACGTGGTGGTGGCCAGCGTGCACTCCCAGCTGCGGATGCCGGCCGGACCGATGACCAGGCGGATGGTGGCCGCGGTGCGCAACCCGCACGTCGACGTGCTGGGTCACTGCACCGGACGGCTGCTGGCCGGCGGCCGGGGCCGCAGGCCCGAATCGGCCTTCGACCCCGAGGCGGTCTTCGGCGCCTGCCGCGAGGCCGGGGTCGCCGTGGAGATCAACTGCCGGCCGGAACGCCGGGACCCGCCGGGCCGGCTATTGCGGCTGGCCGCCGCGGCCGGCTGCCTGTTCGCCATCGACACCGACGCGCACGCGCCTGGTCAGCTGGACTGGCTGGCGAACGGCACCGTCCGGGCGGAACAGGCCGGGATCACGGCCGATCGGGTGATCAACACGCGGGACGCCGATGAGCTACGTGGTTAGGAGCCAGGCCGTGGTGTCTGCGGGCAACTGGCTGCCCTCGACCGGGACGCTGGTGAGGATGACCGTGCCGTGCGGCAGCGGGACGGGCCCGGGCCCGAAGTTGGTCACGCAACGCCAGCCGCCCGGGCGGGCGAAGTGCAGCACCTGGCCGTTGGTACCGGGCATCCAGTCCATGGTTTCCGTGGTCTGCAGCTTGCGCCGGCAGCGCAGGGCGTCCCGGTAGAGCATCAGGGTCGAGGCCGGATCCCGCTCCTGGGCCTGGACGCTGAGCGGGCCGAACCAGGCCGGCTGCGGCAGGTGGGCGGCACCGGGCCCGAACCCGAACGACGGGCCGCCGGCCGTCCACGGCAGCGGGACCCGGCAGCCGTCGCGGCCCTTCTCGGTTCCCGCGGTCCGCGCGTAGACGGGGTCCTGGAGGAGCCCGGCGGGAATGTCGGGGACCTCGTGCAGGCCGAGTTCCTCACCCTGGTACAGGTACGCGGAGCCCGGCAGGGCCAGCACAATCAGGACCGCGGCCCGGGCCCGCCGCAGGCCCAGGCCGCGCTCCAGTCGGGGGGAGGCACCACCGCTCAGCAGCCAGTTCCTGGCGTGCTCGTGCTCGCGGTGTTCCTCGGGCGGCAGCCCGTAACGGGTCGCGTGCCGCACCACGTCGTGGTTGGACAGCACCCACGGCATAGACGATCCCTGCCGCTGTGCGTCGGAGAGGTCGTCGGCGATGACGCGCAGGAACTCTCCGGCGCTCCAGTTCGCTTCGAGCAGGTCAAAGTTGAAGGCCTGTCCCAGCCCGTCTGGGCTGGCGTATTTCGGCCGCCGGGAGGGGTGCACCCAGGCCTCGGCCACTCCGGCCCGCGGCGGATCGTATTCGTTGAAGACCTGCCGCCATTCGGCGTAGATGTCGTGCACCTCGTCCCGGTCCCACAGCGGGTGCGTGCCGGGCGGCAGTGACCCGTCGGTGATATCCCCCCCGACGGGCAGCGACGCGAGCGGCTCGGCCAGGTTCTTGGCCAGGCCGTGCGCCACGTCGACCCGGAACCCGTCCACCCCGCGATCGGACCAGAACCGCAGCGTCCTGGCGAAGTCGTCGCGGACCTCGCGGTTCTCCCAGTTCAGGTCCGGCTGCTCCGCGGCGAACAGGTGCAGGTACCACTGTCCGTCGGGAACGCGGGCCCAGGCCGGGCCGCCGAACGCGGAGACCCAGTCCGAGGGCGGCTGCGACCCGTCTGGACCAAGGCCGTCGCGGAAGATGTACTTGTTCCTGGCCCGGGATCCCTTCGGGGCGGCCAGCGCCTCGCGGAACCAGATGTGGCGGTTGGAGGTGTGGTTCGGGACGATGTCGACGATGACTTTGATCCGTAGCGCGTGCAGCCGGGCGGTCATCTCGTCGAAGTCGGCCAGCGTGCCGAGCCGGGGGTCCACGTCGCGGTAGTCGTCGACGTCGTAGCCGCCGTCGGTCAGGGCCGAGGGGTAGAACGGGCTGAGCCAGACCGCGTCGATGCCCAGCGAGGCCAGGTACGGGATCCGCGAGATGACGCCCCGCAGATCGCCCAGGCCGTTCCCGTCGGCGTCGGCGAAGCTCCGCGGGTAGATCTGGTACACCACCGCCTGCCGCCACCATTCAGCGTCGGCGGGGCGGATCCGGTCGCTAACCGGACGCGTGGTGCGGGCAGAGCGCATGGGACGGATCTCCACTGTCGGCACACGTGAACGAGGTGGTCGGGTTCTGTCTCGCCGGAAGGTCACCGGGTCCCGTGGCCGGGACCCGGTGATGTCGGCCGTTCTGCTACTTGATCGAGCCACGCATGATTCCGCTGACGACCCAGCGCTGGGCGATGAGGAAGACGACGAGGGTCGGGAGCAAGGCCATGAGATACGACGCGAAGGCCACGTTGAAGTTGGTCGTGAACTGGTCCTGGAACAGGTACTGGATGACCGGGAGGGTCTGCCACTTCGGGTTCGCCGTGATCAGCTGCGGCATCATGAAGTCGTTCCAGGACTGCAGGAAGGCGAAGATACCGACGGTGGCGGCAATCGGCGTCAGCAGCGGCAGCACGATCTTCCGGTAGGTCTGCAAGGTGGTGCAGCCGTCCATCCGCGCGCTCTCTTCCAGCTCGACGGGGATGG
>JBAUAY010001223.1:0-4076 GCA_049676235.1 Streptosporangiaceae bacterium | reverse complement strand
CCACCGGACCGGTCAGCCGCTGGGCCAGCACGCCGGCGATCGCGCCGGCCGCGACGGCGGGTCCCTCGAGCAGAGTGACCGGCTCGCCGCGGTGATTGGTACGCGACCACACCTTCGGTCCGCCCGGCGGACGCCGGTTCATCGCGGAGTATGCCAGCCGGGCCGCGCCCGCGGCGGCCGCGCCCGCTGACACCGAGGCGATCAACCGCACAGTGCTCATTATTTGGCCTTCTTCTTCGTCGAAGACGTCGTGGGCGTCGCGCTCGGGGACGCGGCCGGCGTGGGCGCCGGACTCGGGGCGACGGCGGTCGCGCCGTTGGCGGTGAACCCGTAGCTGCCGGCCTTGCCGCCGGCGAGCCGCACCGCTAGCGCCTGGATGGCGACGGTCTGTCCGGACACCAGGTCGGCGTCGTCGACCGTGGACACCTGGTTGGACACGTTGTCCGACCGCAGCACGGCAACCGGGCTGCCTGCGCCCGAGCCCGACGTCGAGCCCACGACCACCGTGGCCGAGCTCTTCGCCGCCAGTTCCTGGACTAGCGGGATGAGAACCTGATCGAGCTGGTCCGCGCTACCGTCCGACGGCACGTTCTGCGGGGTCACCACGATGGCGAGCGTGGCCGGCCTGGCCGGCTGCCCGGTGGTGCTGAGGAACTGGGACGCGGCGTAGGCCTGGAGCATCGTCCCGGCGCTGGCGCTCTGGATGCCGGCTGACGGGCTGCCCGGCGACGCTGATGACGTCGATCCCGCCGATGTGGTCAGGACCTCGCTGGCGATCACCTGGGCGGCCTGCTGCTGGTAGGTCGCGCTGGTGTCCAGCGTGATATTGCCCGCCTGGGCCACATCCAGGGTGGTCTGGTTCAGGCTGTCCTGCGTGGTGCCACTGGTGTCGAAGAACTTCGGCGCCAGGTTGATCTGCCCGGTGACGGTGGCGCCCGCGTCGATCGCGGCGGTGCTGATCCCGCTGATGACCGAGGACGGGGCACCCGGCTCGGTGACGATCAGCAGCCGCTGGCCGGTCAGCAGGTCGCGCAGCACCGCAGGCTCGACCGCCTGAGCATACAAATCGTTCTCACTAGCCTGCTGCTGAGCCGTGTCCCGCTGGCTGGTGACCTGGTCGAGCTCACTCTGCAGCTTCGCGGTGGTCTTGTTCAGGAAGTTATACGCGGGTCCTTGCAGCTCGGTGGAGCCGAGGACGATGCCGATCGCCAGCGCGAGGAACACCGCCACGATGGAAACAAGGTGGTAGCGAAAGTCAATCACTAGAGTTTTCCGGTCAGCCAGTAGGTAAAGGAATGCCAGGTCACGTCGAAGTACCTCGCCAGGATGGGGCTAGCGGGCGAGAACACCACGGCGACGAACACAGTCACGGCGGCCGCGAACACCAGCACGAGCAGCGACCAGCTGGAGATCCGGCTGTGGTACAGCTGATGCACGCCCCGGGCGTTGACCAGCTTCCCCGCGACCCGCAGGTGCGTGATGAACGTACTGGACATCCCCGGCCGACCCTTGTCGAGAAACTCCTCCAGCGTATGGTGCGTACCGACCACCGCGATCAGGGTGGCCCCCTTGGCGTCGGCGACAAGCAGGGCGACGTCCTCGCTCGTCCCCGGGGCAGGGATGGTGATGGCGTCCAGGCCGAGCTCACGGACCCGGGCCAGCCCGGGGGCGCGGCCGTCCGGGTAGGCGTGCACCACGAGTTCCGCGCCGCAGCACAGCGCCTCATCGGACACCGAGTCCATGTCGCCGAAGATGGCGTCGGGCTGGTAGCCGGCCTCGATCATCGCGTCCGCGCCGCCGTCCACGGCCACCATCACCGGCTTGTACTCGCGGATGTAGGGCCGGAGGGCGGCTAGGTCCTCCCGGTAGTGATAGCCGCGCACCACGACCAGCACATGCCGGCCGTTCATGTCCGTGTCCATGTCGGGCGCCGGGATGCCGTGCGTGAGCAGTTCGTGCTCACGCCGGAGGAACTCGAGCGTGTTCGCGGCGAACGACTCGATCTGCACCCCGACCATGGCCCTGGCCTCGGTCATCGCCGCCTGCACCAGCTCCTCGGTCAGCGGCGTACCCTTGGCCACGACCGTATCGCCCAGGTAGAGGGTCTCCTGGTCGAGCCGGACCACGGCGCCGTCGGTGATCCGGCCGAGCGCGTCGCGCCCGACCCCGTCGATGACCGGAATGCCCGCATCGAGCAGCAGTTTCGGGCCGAGGTTGGGATAACGCCCGGTGATGCTGACCGAGACGTTGACCACGGCCGCGACCTTGCGCCTGATAAGTTCCTCAGCGCTCACCCGGTCCAGGTCGGAATGGTCGATAATGGCGATCTCGCCCGGGTTGAGGCGCTTGGTGATGTTCTTCGTCTTGCGGTCCACGCGCGCGACAGCCACGATGCCGGGGGGCTCCTCGGCCTTACCCCGGAATACCAGCGGGATCCTCACGGACGGTGCCTTCATCGAGTTCCATCCTGCCAGAGCAGTAACGCGCCAATGGCCAGGTTGGCCATTACGGCGTGTCATCAAAGTAGCGACTGAACGTCACCAGTGATCGCGCGCGGTGTGCCGAAAGGTACCACCCGAACCTGAAACTTTCCTGGGAGGACGAATGGCTGACCGCCCCCTGGGCAGGGGGTACGAGATTCACCCAGGCCCCGCGGTGACCGGCCGGCCCGGGTTCTGCAGTCCGGCGAGATGGGTCAGGTAGTGTTGAAATCGTGATCAAGGGGGCGCGGTTTACCGAGGCCGATGCGGAAGCTCAGGTTCACGGTATCTGCTTTAAGACAGGCCCGCCGGAGCGAGTGGGCGTCGAACTCGAGTGGCTAGTGCGCGATCGCCGCGATCCCGCACTCCCGGTGCAGGCGGAACAAGTAGCCGCCGCCCTGGCCCCTTTTGGGGGGTCCGGAGGGTCGCCCCCCCGGACTAGCAAAGCCGAAAGCCATTCGGACGGTGAAGGCTACACAGAACAAGCACCAAGGTCCGTTCGGTATCAATCTTCTCTTCCTTCCGGTGCCTCGCTCACGGTCGAGCCTGGCGGGCAGCTTGAGCTCAGCTCGGCGCCTGCCGATACGCTCGGTGAGCTGCTTGAGGTCACTGAGCGTGATCTGACCGCCCTGCGTGACGCGGCCGCGGCGGCCGGCCTCGAGCTCTGCGGCTACGGCCTGGACCCGCTCCGTCCGCCCCGGCGCCTGCTCGATCTGCCGCGGTACGCCGCGATGGAGAAATTCTTCGACCGCGAAGGCCCGTGGGGCCGCCAGATGATGTGCGGCACCGCGTCCGTCCAGGTGTGCCTGGACGCCGGCGACGACAGCACGGGCCAGTCCGGATACCGTGCCCGCTGGCGGCTGCTGCACGCGATCGGGCCGGTGCTGGTGGCGGCGTTCGCCAACTCCCCGCTGCGCGTCGGGCGGCCAACGGGCTGGCGTTCGGGCCGGCAGCAGGTGTGGGCCAACATGGACCCGGGGAGGACCCGGGCTCCGACCCTTCAGGCCGCCGACGGCGACCCGCACGACCCGCGCGACGCGTGGGCCGCGTACGCGCTGGACGCCGAGCTCATGTGCGTCCGCGAACCGGGATCCCAGGACTGGACCGCGCCGCCGGGAGTGACCTTCCGCGACTGGCTGCGCGACGGCGGTTCGGGTCCGCTGCGGGCGCCCACCGCCGAGGACCTGGACTATCACCTGTCCACCCTGTTCCCGCCGGTCCGCCCGCACGGGCACATGGAACTGCGGATGATCGATGCGCAGCCCGGTGACGGCTGGATCGTGCCGGCGGCCGTCGTCACCGCCCTGACCGATGACGAGCGTGCCGCCGACGCCGCGCTGGCCGCTGCCGAGCCGGTGTGGGAGGGGTCGCCCGACGCCCAGGACCCGTGGCTGCGGGCGGCCAGGTCCGGCCCCTCGGACCCGCGGATCAGCCAGGCCAGCAAGCAGTGCTTCGAAGCCGCCGACGCCGCGCTGGCCAGGTCGGGCGCACCCGCCCCGATCCGGCGGGCGGTCGCCGACTTCACCGAGCGTTACGTGCTGAAAGACCGATGTCCGGCCGACGACCAACTCGACGGAGTCTGAAGATGACGGAGTC
>JBAUAY010001222.1:0-5324 GCA_049676235.1 Streptosporangiaceae bacterium | reverse complement strand
TCTGATATCCGCCTGGGCGAAGAGAGCGGTCCGGCCGTCGGCGCTGGGCAACTCGGCCGGCTCGCTCCGGCCGCAGACCAGCACCCGGGCGCCGGCCCGCAGGAACCCTCGCGCGATGCCCGCCCCGATGCCCCTCGTGCCGCCGGTCACGATCGCCCGGCCGCCGGAAAAGCCGGGAAATGACTGATCGACGGGCTGCATGGCGTCATGTTAAGCTCCCGACCAAGCAAACGCTAGGTCAACGTGGTCCGGGCAGATGGAGCTGCTTTGTCTGCAGTTCCGGGGGCTATAACACCCCAAACTGCAGACAAAGCGGGGATACGACAACGGCGGTGCGGGTGAGGAAGCGATGAGCGTCGGGGTGCGCACCGCCGACGGGATCGCCGAGGTGATCATCGACTTCCCGCCGGTCAACGCGCTGCCGGTGCAGGGCTGGCGGGATCTCGCGGCCGCGATCGCCGCGGCGGGGGCCGAACCCGCGACCCGGGCGGTGATCCTGGCCGCGGAGGGCCGCGGCTTCTGTGCCGGCGTGGACATCAAGGAGATGCAGCGGACCGAGGGGCACGCGGCGCTGATCGGCGCCAACCAGGGCTGCTTCGCCGCGTTCGCCGCGGTCTACGACTGCCCGGTGCCGGTGATCGTCGCGGTGCACGGGTTCTGCCTCGGCGGCGGCGTCGGCCTGGCCGGCAACGCGGACATCGTGGTCGCGGCCGACGACGCCACGTTCGGGCTGCCCGAGGTCGACCGCGGCGCGCTGGGCGCGGCCACGCACCTGGCCCGGCTCGTGCCGCAGCCGCTGATGCGGGCCATGGTCTACACGTGCCGGACCGTCACCGCGCGGCAGTTGCTGGCCTTCGGCACGGTGCTTGAGGTGGTGCCGCCGGGCGAACTGCGCGCCGCCGCACGAGCCGTGGCCACCCAGATCGCGGCCAAGGACCCGGCGGTCATCCGGCTGGCGAAGCAGTCGCTGAACGGCATCGACCCGGTCGACGTCAAGCGTTCCTACCGGTACGAGCAGGGGTTCACCTTCGAGCTGAACCTGGCCGGCGCCGGGGATAGGGCGCGGCAGGCGTTCGTGGACGGGCCCTGCGGATGACCCTGATGACCCCGGAGGAGGTCGTCGCGGAACTGCGGGACGGCATGACGATCGGGATCGGCGGCTGGGGGTCGCGGCGCAAGCCCATGGCCCTGGTGCGCGCCATCGGCCGGTCGCCGCTGAAGAACCTCACCATCGTGTGCTACGCGGGTCCCGACGCCGGGCTGCTGGTCGCGTCCGGGCAGGCCGAGCGGATCGTCACCGGCTTCGCCTCGCTGGACTCGATCGCGCTCGAGCCGCACTTCAGGCGGGCCAGGCAGGACGCGGCGGTAGAGCTGACCGAGCTGGACGAGGGCATGCTGCACTGGGGCCTGCTCGCGGCCGCGCACCGGCTGCCGTTCCTGCCGATCCGGGCGGGCCTGCGCTCGGGCGTGCTCGAGGTCAACCCGGAGCTGCGTACGATCCGCTCGCCCTACGGCGACCCGTTTGGCATGGGGGAGGAACTGGTGGCCATGCCAGCCCTGCGGCTGGACGCCGCGCTGGTCCACATGAACCGGGCCGACGCTGCGGGCAACGGCCAGTACCTGGGTCCCGACCCGTACTTCGACGACTTGTTCTGCCTGGCGGCCGAGCGCGCCTACGTGTCCTGCGAGCAGATCGTGCCGTCCGGTGACTTCGCGTCGGCGCCGCCGCAGTCCCTCCTGCTCAACCGGGCGATGGTGCACGCGGTCGCGGAAACGCCGAACGGCGCGCACTTCACCAGCTGCGTCCCGGACTACGGTCGCGACGAGGCGTTCCAGGCGTACTACGCGCGGGCCGCCGCCGACCCGAAAGAATGGCAGCGCTTCCGCGCCGAGTACCTGGACGGCGACGAGGCCGCCTACCAGCAGGCCATAAAGGAGCTCACCGGGTGAGCGGGCCCAGGTCTGGGGGGATGGGTCCACCCAGGAGCAGGGGGGGTCTGGGGGGGATCGTTCCCCCCGAGGCCAGCACTGCGGAGGTCTGCGTGGTGGCCTGCGCCGAGGCCTGGCGTGGCGACGGGGCGATCCTGGCCAGCCCGATGGGGCTGATCCCGTCCCTGGGCGCCCGGCTGGCTCGGCTCACGTTCGCGCCGGACCTGCTGCTGACCGACGGCGAGGCCTACCTGCTCGACGCCGACGGCCAGGTGGAGGGCTGGCTGCCGTACGCGAAGGTCTTCACGATGCTCGCGGCGGGCCTCAGGCACGTGATGATGGGCGCGGCGCAGATTGACCGGTACGGGAACCAGAACATCTCCTGCATCGGCGACTGGAAGCGCCCGAAGGCCCAGCTGCTCGGCGTCCGCGGCGCGCCCGGCAACACCGTGAACCACCCCGTCAGTTACTGGATCCCCCGGCACTCGCCGCGGGTCTTTACCAGCGGTGTGGACATGGTCTGCGGCGTCGGCTACGACCGTGGGGCGCACGAGCTGCGCGTCGTGGTGACGAACCTGGCGGTGCTGGACTTCGGGACGGCGGAGCGGACGATGCGGCTGCGTTCGGTTCATCCGGGCATCGAGGTCGGCGACGTGCTGGCCGCCACCGGCTTCCCGCTGGTCATTCCCGATGAGGTGCCGGTGACGAGGCCGCCGACGGCCACCGAGCTCGACCTGATCCGCACCCGGCTCGATCCTGGCGGGGCCCGGGAGCGGGAGCTGCGGGGAACACCGTGATACGCACGCCGCTGACCGAACTCCTGCGTATCCGCCACCCCATCGTCCAGGCCGCGATGGGCTACGTGTCCGGGCCGCGGCTGGCCGCGGCGACGTCGAACGCCGGGGGCCTCGGCCTCATCGCCTCCGCGACTATGAGCCTGGACGAGCTGAAAGACGCCATCGCCGAGACCGCCGGCCGGACCGACGCGCCGTTCGGCGTGAACCTGCGCGCCGACGCGCCCGACGCCGCCGAGCGCGTCGGGCTCATCGTCGCCGGGCGCGTCCCCGTCGCCTCGTTCGCCCAGGTCCCGAAGGCGGAGCTGATCGCGGCGCTCAAGGACGCCGGGGTGATCACGATCGCCTCGGTGGGCGCGCGCAGGCACGCGGAGAAGGTCGCCGCGTGGGGCATCGACGCGGTGATCGCGACCGGCGGCGAGGGCGGCGGGCACATCGGCGCGGTGCCGACCAGCCTGCTGATCCCCCAGGTCGCGGCGGCGGTGGACATCCCGGTCATCGCGGCAGGCGGTTTCTTCGACGGCCGGGGCCTGGTCGCGGCGCTGGCCTACGGCGCGGCCGGCATCGCGATGGGCACCAGGTTCCTGCTCACCAGCGACAGCCCGGTGGCCGGCGCGGTCAAGCAGGTCTACCTGACGGCCGACCTGACCGGCACGGTGGTCACCACGCGGGTCGACGGGGTGCCGCACCGAGTGCTGCGGACGACGATGGTCGACCGCCTCACACGGGCGGGCAAGCTCACCGGGCTGCTGCGGGCCGCGGGTAACGCCGCCGCGTTCCGCGGCATAAGCGGGCTGAGCTGGCGGGAGATGATCCGCCAGGGCCGGGCGATGCGCCGGGACACCGAACTGAGCTGGGGTCAGGTGCTGATGGCCGCGAACACGCCGGTGCTGCTGCGCGCGGCCATGGTGGACGGTCGTCCCGATCTGGGCCTGATGTCATCCGGCCAGGTGGCCGGGCTGATCGACGACCTGCCCAGCTGCCAGGAGCTGATCGAGGCGATCGTGGCCGAGGCGGAACGCCGCCTGGACCAGCTCGCCGCGGTCCGGACGGCGTGAGCCGCGGTCCGTTCAGGCCAGGTCAGCCAGGCGCTTCGCGGCTTGGCGCGCGGCTTCCGGGTGCCCGGACTCCACAGCCAGCTTGTAGGCGGCTCGCGCGTCTGTCGTGTTCACGTAGCTGCTGAGCAGGTTCCCGAGATAGAGCATCGCCCAGGGGGCCACGTCCGGGCGACCGGAATCGATGGCGATCTGATAGGCGGCGACCGCCTGACGGTACCGGTCCTGCCGCTTGTAGAGATGCCCGAGGTTGCGGGCCGCCACGGGCGAGTGCTCGGGGTGACCGGAGTTAACGGCGTGCCGGTAGGCGTCCTTGGCCCCTTCTATGTCGTCGTTCCGGCCGAGCAGGATGCCCAGCTGGAACGCGGCCGCCGGGGCGTATTCCGGGTCCTTGGAGTCGATCGCCTGCTGGTAGGCCGATCGGGCTCCCTCGACGTCGCCCTGCTCCGACAGGGTCTGGCCGAGGTTGTACGCCGCCGAGGGGTCATGACATTGTGCGGCGGCCCGAGCCCGCCAGAATGCCTTCAACTCTGCCTCCCGGTCCGGTGTATCACAGGCGCTCGATGATCGTCACGTTAGCCTGGCCGCCGCCCTCGCACATGGTAACCATTCCGTAGCGGCCGCGGGTGCGCTCGAGGGCGTGAACCAGGGTGGTCAGCAGCCGGGCGCCGGTGGCGCCGAGCGGGTGGCCGAGCGCGATCGCCCCGCCGCAGACGTTCACCCGGGCCAGGTCCGCGCCGGTCTCGCGCTGCCAGGCCAGCACCACCGAGGCGAACGCCTCGTTGATCTCGACCAGGTCCATCTCGTCCAGGGACATCCCGGCCCGCCGCAGCGCGTGCGCGGTCGCCGCGATCGGCGCGGTCAGCATCAGCACCGGGTCGTCACCGCGGGCGGAAAGGTGAGCGATCCGGGCCCGCGGGCGCAGCCCGTGCTCGCCCACCGCACGGTCCGACGCGATCAGCAGCACCGCCGCGCCGTCCGCGATCTGGCTGGACAGCGCCGCGGTGATCAGGCCGCCCGCGCGCAGCGACGCCAGCGCGGCCATCTTCTCCAGCGACGTGTCGGCCCGAGGGCACTCGTCCACGGTTAGGGGGTTCAGGTCGCCGTACGGCACGATCTCGGCGTCGAAGGCGCCCTCGCCGATCGCGCGCACCGCCCGCTGATGGCTGGCCAGCGCGTACCGCTCCATCTCCTGGCGGCCGATCCCCCACTTGTCCGCGATCAGGTCCGCCGCCCGGAACTGGGAAATCTCCTCGGCGCCGTACCGGGCGCGCCAGCCCGCCGAGCCGCTGAACGGGTCACCGAAGGGAGGTCCCATCGCGGCGGCGATGGGGACCATGCTCATGTTCTGTACGCCGCCCGCGACCACCAGGTCGGCGGTCCCGCTGAGCACCGCCTGGGCGGCGAAGTGCACCGCCTGCTGCGACGAGCCGCACTGCCGGTCGACGGTGACGCCGGGCACCGCCTCGGGCAGGCCGGCGGCGAGCCAGGCCGTGCGAGCGATGTCGCCCGCCTGCGGTCCGACCGTGTCCACGCAGCCGAACAC
>JBAUAY010001221.1:0-3028 GCA_049676235.1 Streptosporangiaceae bacterium | reverse complement strand
GCCCAGTAGTACGGCCCCGGTGGCGCCAATGAACTGATCCGAACGGCGCTGCATCCCTGGAGAACGAGAGCTGGACGAGATCCGGTCGCTGTTTCCTGAAGTGGGAAAGCGACTTGTCACCGTGACCGGTATCAGGAGGATCGGCAAGACCTGCCTGGCCAATGCCATGTAGATGAGCCTGTTCGCGGGCTCGCCGCGGGTGTGCTGGCTCGCTACGATGCGTGATCGCTCTTGGGTGACAGGGATTGCAGGCGCGACACGCGGGGAGGGTTTTGCCCGTGGTTACGGGCTTTCGAGAGGGACTCCGGTACCCCTCCGTCCCCGAAAGCCAGTTGATCACGAGACGCCGGTAACCGCGCCGGATTCGTCGGTGTCGTAGGTGCCCTTCGTCGAGTCAAGCAGCACGAGACGATTGCCAAAGGGATCCTCCACGATGGCGAGCCGGCCGATCGGGATGTCCGTGGGCTCGACGAGCACCCTCCCGCCGTTAGCGTCGAACACCTCGGCGGCAGCATCGGCAGAAGCGACCTTCCAGTCCGGCTCGTAGCTCTGCCGCGTGGTTAGCACGATCTCGGTGCTTGATCCGGGCGTCCGGAGCCCGGCTTGCCCGGCCGCTTCGTTCCGCCAGATCAGCTGGTGACCGAGCACGTCGCGGTAAAAGGCCATCCCGCGGTCAAGGTCCGGCACCGGAACCGTTACTGCGTCCACGTACTGAAGCAAGGGTTCCATGAGCTCAGGCTGTCACACCGCCGGTGGTCCGTAGGTTCGTTCACGTTGGACTGCCAGCTTGGGAACTGGACTGTCATGGCTCCGCTGGCCTGCCGGCCAGACTCTGTGGCGCATGGCTGTGCAGCGGATGACGCTCCGCTGGGGTGGCCGGTTCCACGATCCGGCGATGAAGGCTGAGCGGGTGGTGGTGTTCAGGCGGCGAGGGGACCGCAGATGGTGATGCGGGCGGGTGCCTTGCGGGTGGTGATGCCTCGTCCGGCGGCAGGGAATGCTTGCCCGGCTTTGGTTTTGTGGTCGCGGTGCCGGTCACGGCCGGTTGTTATCCGGCGTCTGCCCAGCTCGTGCAGGACGGCGTCGTGCCTGGCGCAGCGGGCGGCAGCGGGGAGGCTGGCGGTGGCGGTGCCGTCGCGGGCGGCGGTGATGGCGGCGCGGCGGGCGGCCGTGAACGAGATCTCGCGGGGATGGACGGGCTGCCCGGCCCGGCGGCCTTTCCTGGCCGGGACGGCCTGGCGGGCGGCTGCCCGTATCACGGCGCGGACCAGTTCGCAGGCGGTGACCCATGCGGCATGCTCGGCGCGGATCATCTCCGGGGTGCCGGACCGGAAGATCGGCCCGGTCGACGGCCCGGCACCGCGGATGGCGGACTTGTCCTCACGCAGCGCGGTCTCCGACCCGTCCCAGCGCCACTTATACGCCGCGGCCAGCACGGCGGCGGGATAAGCAGACCAGTCGAGCAGGTCGGTGGCCAGGCAGAACGTCTCCGGCACGTCCTGGCCGTCCACGTCGATGTCGTACTCGATGATCCGCATCCGGATCGCCTCGCCGCTGCCGCTGACATCAGCCAGCCAGGAGCCGTCGGGGAAGAACCCGCCGACCCGCCGCAGCGTGATGCTGCTGCGCAGCCGGATCAGCACGTGGGTGAGGCTCGTCATCTTCTTGATCCGCGCGACGCCGGGGAAGTTACGGTCCAGCACCCAGATCCGGTCCCTGGTGAACACGTGCCCGTACTCGGTGAGCGCCCGGTCTAGGAGCTGCTGCTCGGCTTCGGCCTTGTCACCGCCGGACGGCCCGGTCACCACCGCGAGCGTGCCGCGGGTGGAAGCATCGGTGACCAGCAGGTCCCTCAGCTGCGGATAAGGGCTGACATCGTCACCGGCCGCTGAGCCGGACACGGCACGGTTGGCCTTGGTGTCCGGCATCCGGGTCACGGTCCCGTCCACCGAGCCGAGCTTGAGGTCACCTATCTCGATCGCACGCCAGTCATGCCGCTCGTGCTCGGCGGCCGAGGCGGCCAGCACCAGGTCCTGCAGCCCGGCTAGCGGTTCCGGCCCGGCCGCTTTGCGCCAGGCAGAGAACACGGTACCGGTCGGCACGGTGAACGGCGCCTGCCACGGCACCGCCGCAAGGTCACCGAACAGCGCCGCCAGGATCTCGGCATGATCGGCGTCCGGCATCAGCGTCATCAGCAGCGACCCGCGCAGCGCGGCGGCGATGGTCATCGCCCGCCGCGCGGTTCCCTTGACCGCCCCGCGCGGCGTGACCTGCGCGGCGACCCGGCCGATCGTGTCCTCCACCCCGCTCATCTCATCCAGCTGCTGCTCGATGACGCCCAGCCTGACATGATCGGCCGGGTGCCCGGCGGCCTGTACCCGCCCGTCCCGGCGCACCAGCGCCGGCGCCACCGCGACCGGCTTGCAGAACACCACCAGGTCCCCGCTGCGGACCGGCCGCGCCCCCGCCGCCGTCAGCGCCGTCCGGCCATCCTTACCGCTGCCATGCCGGGCCGTGGATCGCAGGTCAGCGACCCGGACCGCGACCATCCGGGCATCGTCGAGCCCGGACGGCCATCCGGCGATCTCGCCGGCCGCAGTGGCAGGAAACAGCACAGCAGGATACAAAGACACGAGGGGCTCCCGGATCAGAAGGGCGTCAGCACCTCTTCTCCTACCGGGAGTCCCGCCCGGAAGCCCGTAACCACAGGCAAAACAGCCACGGCGTGTCGCACCAGCATCATCCGGCCACCGATCCAGGCAGCATCAGGAATCACGCAAAGTAACCACTTCCGCAACCCCCGGCCCCGACCGCGAAAACGCCGATCTACATGGCATTGGCCTTGCTCCTCTTGCTTCTCGGCGCCTCCACGAGTCCGCTTATCATCGACCAGCCCGAGGATGACCTAGACAACCGATTTGTCTACAACGGCATCGTCCAGCGACTTCGGTCCCTGAAAGGAAGCCGACAAGTCATCGTCAGCACACACAACGCCAACGTTCCGGTCCTCGGGGATGCTGAATTGGTC
>JBAUAY010001220.1:0-3104 GCA_049676235.1 Streptosporangiaceae bacterium | reverse complement strand
AGCTCCGGCCGGACCCGGAACAGGCCGGGCTCCGCCGGGACGAGGGTTTCCCTTAGTTCTGCCGCCCACGCGGGGTGCGTGAAGTCGCCGGTGCCAAGCACCTGCAGGCCCTTGCGCAGCGCCCACCAGGACAGGTGCTCGATGTCGCAGTCCTTGCTGCAGGCACGCGAGAATCTCGAGTGAATATGCAGGTCAGCGTGCAACATGTCGGCGCGGCAACTCCCTGGCGTGGTCGGGGCCGGGTCTGATCCTGCCACGAGCCTCCGACAAACACGTGACGGACACCGAATCCGGGCCGCACCGGCAGCCTGCTGGCCGATAGCCCGGCGCGTGAGTGCTGGCTGACGCGCCGAGCCCGGGCAACCCCCTCAGGTGATGCCGTCCACCCGGTGAACCGCACCGCACTCCACGCCGAGCGCGGCGTGGTGCCTGCGGATCGCGTCTTCGTCGGGTCCTTCCAGCAGGCAGTACACCTGCCCCTCCGGGTTGTGGTACAGCTCAATTTGCCGCACGCCGAACTCATCCGCTCGCTCGTGGCGGGTGTCGTCGGCGATCTGCGCGATGGCGTCGGCCGGCAGCTTGAGGTTTTCGTGGAAATCCATGAACTGGGGCATGTCGATCCTTTCCGTACGGACGGGATGGCCAGTTTGCGTCTCGATCGGCTCATCTGCCAAACATCTGGCCAAAGGAGAGTGCCGCCGATCCCCGGCCAACCGCTCGAAATGGTTCACTGGTCCCAGCGAGCCGATCACGGTTCACCTTTGCCGCCCAGGGGGAGCAACGATGCCCTCGATCCCCGACACCCTGCGCACGACCGCGGCGCGCTGTCCGGACCGAGAGGCGCTGGTCTTCGGCGCGACCCGGTGCTCCTACCGCGAGCTCCATCTCCAGGTAGAGCGGACGGCGGCGGCGCTCGCGGCCTGCGGGATCTCGCACGGCGACCGGGTGCTGTTGATGTCACCCAACAGCGACGCGTTCGTGATTGCCGCCTACGCCGCCCTCCGGGCCGGCGCGATCCTGGTGCCGGCCAACCCGCGCAACGCGCCACCCGAGGTAGCCCACCTGGTCACCGACTCGGGCGCATCGGCGGTGCTCTATGCGCCCGAGGTCGAAGCGGTCGTTGGGCCCGGCGTCGCGCAGAGCGGGATGTCGCCGCTGCTCATTTCCCTGCCCGAGCTCGCCGGGCTCGCCGCCGCGGAGCACCCCGCGGTCGTGCACGTCCCGGCGGAGTCCGACGACGCCTTGCTGCTCTACACCTCGGGGACCACCGGGGCGCCGAAGGGGGCGCTGTTCGATCACCACCGCGCGCTGTGGGTCGCCGCCAACATCACCGGCACGGCCGGCTACCGCGACGGTGACCGCACCATGCACGTCGCGCCGCTCTACCACGCCGCCCAGCTGACCCTGGTGCTGTTCGCCGGCACCGCCCTGGCCATGACGCACGTGGTCGTCCCCAGGTTCGAGCCCGCCGAGGTCGCCGACCTGATCGAGGCCGAGCGCATCTCGGTGTTCTTCGGCGTGCCGACGATGTATCAGTTCCTGCTGCGGCTCCCGGACTTCGCGGACCGCGACTTCTCCGCCTGGCGGGTCGGCATGTTCGGCGCCGCGCCGATGCCGGCCGACTCGGTCCGGGCGCTCGCCGCGGCGTTGCCGGGAGTCGCGCTCTTCCAGCTGTGCGGGCAGACCGAGGCCGGACCGGGCGGCATCTACGCCGGCCCCGAGGACGTCCTGGCCCGCCCGGACGCCAGCGGCCGGTACGCCATACCCAACACCGAAGCCCGCGTCGTGTCCGCCGACGGTGCCGATGTCGGGCCCGGCGAGGTGGGCGAGCTGGTCCTGCGCGGCGAGACCATCATGAAGTGCTACTGGAACCGGCCCGAGGCGACCGCCGAAACGATCCGCGACGGCTGGCTGCACACCGGTGACCTCGCCGTCACCGACGCCGACGGCTACATCACCCTCGTCGACCGCATCAAGGACTTGATCATTACGGGCGGCCGCAACGTCTACTCCGTCGAGGTCGAGAACGCGCTCGCCGGTCATCCCGACGTCCTCGACATTGCCGTCATCGGCGTTCCGCATCCCGATTACGGCGAGAGCATCCTGGCCGTGGTCGTCCCGGCGGACGGCGCCGAGCCGACCGTGGAGTCGCTGCGCGCGTGGGCACGCGATCGCATCGCCGACTACAAGACGCCGCACGCCGTTGTCGTTCACGCCATCCCGCGTAACCCCTCGGGAAAGATCCAGAAGCATCTGCTGCGCGCCGAGCTGGCCACCCACGGTGCCCTCGGCCCGGCTCGCAGCCAGAACTAGTGGTTCGCCGGGAGTGCGGTCACCAGTACGTCGGCTACCGGGAAGCCCGGACGGGAATCGCGCGTGCGCGCGACCTTGCGCCAGCCCCATGCCGCGAAGGCGTTTTGCGCCGGGGTAGCCGCGGGCAGCACGGTTAGCGTCGCGCGTTCCTCGGGCCGGTTCGCCAGGATGAGGTCGTGCAGGGTCTGGGCGATGCCCTGCCGCCGCCATGACGCGCGTACCAGCAGGTCGACTAGGGCGAAGGTGCGGCCAGGGTGCTCGGTGGTGACGTCGGCCGGCAGCGGGGTGGTCAGGTTCCGCCACCAGGAAGTGGACGGCCGGAGCGGCATCCCGGACGCGTAACCGACCAGATACCCGCCGTGGCGGGCCTCGGCGAGGACGAAGCCGGGCTGGCGGCGCTGGACCCGGAAGCGGCCGGCGAACACCGCGGCATCGTCGGTCCGCCCGTACGGCGGGTCGGCGTAAACCTCGGCGTGCAGGACCTGCAGTTCGTCCGCGTGCGCGGCCGCCTGCGGCCCGTCCAGCAACTGGAACGTGATGTCGGGCGCGGACACGACCACCTTCCCTGCTGGGGCTCGTCAGTCGTCGAGCACGGCCAGGTGGAGCTTTTCCAGGCGGGCCGGGTCGGCGATCACGTCGATCCGCGTGATCGTACGGTCATCGATCGTGAAGGCCAGCACCACGCGCAGCCGCCCGCGGGGCGCCATCACGATACCGGGGGTCCCGTTGACCAGGGCCACGCGGGAGTACCGGGAGCGCCCGGAGGCGGCGCGCGCTCCCCTGGCTACGGC
>JBAUAY010001219.1:0-1541 GCA_049676235.1 Streptosporangiaceae bacterium | reverse complement strand
CCGGGGCTCTGGCGGGCCGCCTGAGGCCAGCGTGCGTGATTACCGTGCCCGCCGCGCGGCCGGGCAGGCACAAGCGCTGGCCCGGGAACGGTTAAAGGCAGTGGCCGTGGACGGCAAGACCTCCCGGGGAGCCCGCCGCGCCGACGGCACCAGGGTCCATCTCCTCGGCGCCGCCGAGCACGGCGGGCATCTCCTGGATCACCTCGAGGTCGACGTCAAGCACAACGAGACCAGCCACTTCACCGCGCTCCTGGAACCCCTGGACCTAGACGGAGCCGTGGTGACCTCCGACGCCCTCCACACGGTCCGGGCGAACCTGGACTGGCTGGTCAAGAACAAGAAGGCTCACTACATCGCGATCGTGAAGCAGAACCAGCCGCTGCTGCGCGCCCAGGTCAAGGCGCTGCCCTGGCGGCAGGTACCGGCCGGGACCACCGCCCGCGAGACCGGGCACGGCCGCACCGAGACCCGCACCCTGAAGGCCGCCCACGTCAGCCGCCTGGACTTCCCGCACGCCCGCCAGGCCATCAAGATCACCCGCCGTCGGAAGGACACCAGCACCGGCAAGGTCTCCCGCGAGAGCGTCTACGCCGTCACCAGCCTGACCAGCGCTGACGCCACCGCGCAGGATCTGGCCCGGCTCGTCCGCGAGCACTGGTCCATCGAGGCGCACCACCACGTCCGCGATGTGACCTTCCGCGAAGACACTGCTGCCAGCCGGACCGGCAGCGGGCCTGCCAACCTGGCCACTATCCGGGCTGCCATCATCGCGGCCGTCAAAGCCGCCGGCTACCTGCACGTCCCCGAAGGCCGCCGCGATCACAACACCCCCGCCGAAACCCTCCGGCTCCACGGCCTCGATTGAGACAGACGCGGACATTCAAGGAACACGCCGGAGCCCTGCTGCACCGCCTCCGCTGGATGGCTAGTCACGAGCCTGTCGGGCGGATGTAGATATGGCCGTTTTCATCGGCTGCGGCCAGGAATTTGTCGTCCGGGCTGTAAGCCACCGAGAGCACACCTTGGCTTCCAGGGTTGGCTTGCGTGCTAACGGGAACGGGCTTGAACAACCACAGATAGACGTGCCCGTTATTATCTCCTGCGGCGATCGTCTGGTTGCTCGCTTCGAAGGCTACGGAATTGACGCCTCCACTGCCCGGATCTAGCAGCTCTTCTTTCGGCGTACCGCCGTTTGCTGGCCACACGTAAACGTGACCGTTCGCGTCCCCGGCCACTAGTACCGTGCCGTCGGCGCTGAAAAGCACCGAGCGTACTCCCTGGCTGTCCGGGTCGGTCAGTGTGCCGATGACATGGTGCGGGGTTCCTCCCCACAGATAGATGTTGCCGTTGGCGTCCGCGGCGGCGATCACGCTGCTGGCCGGGTTGAAGGCGACCGAATTGACGCCTTTACTGCCGGGGTCAGGGAGGTCGTTGATGGGGGTGCCGCTGCCCACCGGCCAGACGTAGACATGGCCGTTCGCGTCCCCGGCGGCCAGATACTTCCCGTCGGGACTGTATGTCACGGAACGCACGCCTCGGCT
>JBAUAY010001218.1:0-6525 GCA_049676235.1 Streptosporangiaceae bacterium | reverse complement strand
CCAGCTCGGCGAATGGGCACGCCTGGGCTTCTTCACCCGCACCGGCTTCGGCACCTACAAACTCAACACACCGCCAGCCGATACACCCTGGACAATCCCGCCAGACCCTTAACTTCGCGGCTTTGCTACGCGGGCGCTGCGTGCCCCATTGACCCGTCCGCCCGCTCGCAAGGACCGGCAGCTATCAGGGCAAGGAGGGGGGTGCAGTCAGGCACGCCCAAGGCCAGGCCATCGACGTCATGACACAGGCCCCGTAACCACTTGTGGTACCGGGCCGATACGGGTAAGCGGACGGCGGCGGCCCGGGCCGGAGCCTCGAACGGCGTACGTGCTCAGCGGCGTGCACCTCGGATCCTACGTTGGCTGGATGGGCGGTCTGGCGGGCACAGCCGCGAGCCGAGGAGGATTGCGACGCACTACATTCCCGCCACCGTCCCGATCGCCACCAGGCCGGCTAGCGCGGCGACGTTCCCGGCGATGAGCAGCCACGCGGCCGGGTTGCCGAGGTTGAGCGTCCAGCCGGCGCCGATGTGGCTGCCGACCACGAGGGCGGGGTCGTCGCGGTTGACGTAGAGCAGGCCGGCCTTCCAGAACCGGTCGTCGTCCCGGTCGGTCCCGGTTGCCCGGGCGAGGCCGCGCACGTTGCCGTTCAGCCGCCACCCGCCCTGGCCCGTTCGCCGGGCGACCGCCGCCAGCAGCAGCAGGCCGGCCACGAAGGGCAGCGCGGGCAGGGCCTGGCCGATGCCCGGGAGCTGGTAGACCTGCCAGGAGCGCAAGGCGATCAGCAGTATGCTGGTGTCTACCAGTGCGAGCAGCGTCAGCAGGGTCCGGGTGATGGCGGCGAGGAAGCGGCGGTAGCGCAGCGTCGACGCCGCGGGGTCGGCCGCCTCGATGTCCGGCCGGGAACGGTAGATGATCAGCATGAACCCGGTCCACAGAACCGTGACGTACAGCTGGAAGGCCACCACCAAGACGATGACGGCAGCTTTGGGCGCCCGGTGACCAGACCCGGTGACGAGGTGGGCAGGCAGGCCGGGGTAGCGCAGCGCGCCGACGGCGGCGGTCGCCGCGATCACGGCCAGGGCGGGTATCAGCCAGCGCACCGGGAAGCGGGGCGGGTCGGTGCGCCAGCTGGTATCGGTGGCGATCGTCTGCCGCAGGCCCGCGAACCATCCGTCCGCGTGCTTGGCCGCGGCGATCTTGCGCCGCGCGACCCAGAAGCAGCCGAAGTCCGCGGTCAGCTCCAGCAGCAGGATGATCCGGGGAAGCCACCATGACCCGTGGCCCTGCAGCGCCAGCGCGGCGGCGGTGCAGCAGGCGCCGATGGCCGCGGTCCGCCAGTAGTAGGCGCGCCGTTCCCGCCGGATGACCGGCGCCCCCGCCCGCTCGGGGGGAACGCGGACTCCGAACTGCAAGGTCGGCCGGCTCGCCACGGGCGCCACGCACGCCAGCGCCCCGACGACTAGAACGGAGAGGTCCCCGGCCAGGGGCCCGGCGGTCACGGCGGGCTTCCCCTTCGGTTCCCCGCCTCCGCCATCGCGGCGGGGAAGTCGAAATCCGTCATGGCTGCCTGGCATTCCCGGACGATGTCGGTGGCCGGCCGCCCCTGGGCGGCGGCCTCGGCCAGCAGCGTCCGCAGCCGGCCCGTCCAGTCCTGGGCCCAGCCGGGATCCGGCGGGCCGCTGCCCGCGTCGCGGCGGACCACCGCGCCGGACTTCCGGCCGAGCCGCAGCAGGCCCTCCTGCCGCAGCAGGTCGTACGCCTTGTTCACGGTGTGGAAGTTGACGCCTAGGTCGACCGCCAGCTGCCGGGTGGAGGGCAGTGCGGAGCCGGCCGGCAGCCGGCCGTCGGCGATCGCCTCCACGATCCGGTCCCTGATCTGCTGGTAGATGGGCACGGGACCGTCTGGTTCGATGCTGAGCAGCATGACGCCTCCAGGATCTCACGGACGCCGGCCTGCCTGGCCGCGACCGGCACCTGGCGTCCGGCATGTCCGCCCCGTGCCGCCCGCCCTCGGGCGCGTGCGCCTCTCGGGTTCGCTCCCGCCTCAAGCTGATCCAGAGATCGGGTGGTGAAACGCGGTCGCAGCACCTGCAGGCAGGTGACCTTTCCGCCCGCGACTTCGAAGGACCAGTCAGGGCTGCGCGTGAGCCCGACGGCTCGAGCTCCCGGCAGGCAGCGCCCGGCCCGACGGCGTTTATGTCAGTAGTTATAGAACAATCGCTCAGTGCTGTCAATCGTCCGTCGCCGCACCGGGCGCTCGTACCGGACTGCTGGCCGCCCGCCCGCGGCAAGGCCGCGCCTTGACAGTTTGGTCCATCTGTTCTATGAGTTGTATAACTAATGCTCAACGCAAACAGCTACTGCGCCGCTGATCCTGGCGGGCGGGGAGGCGTCAATGGTGGCCAGCATCGAGTCAGCCGGAAAGGCAATAGCCAGGTCATGGCAGCGTGGCGGCCGGGGGCAGCGCCGGCCCGGCCTGGTCGCTGGTGTGCTCGGGGTCGCGGCTGCCCTCGCGCTGGCGCTGTCGGCGTGTACGTCGGCGCAGCCAGCCGGCTCCGCTGCCGCGGGCGGCAGCCAGCCGGCTGCCGCGCCCGGGATGTCCTGCGCGTGGCCGACGGAGCTCAACGTGCAGTCGGACAACTCGGCGGTGCCTGACTCGGCGTCGGTTGATTCGGCCGAGGCAGTCTGGTTCCAGCCGATCGTGGCGGCTGCGGGCACCCGCATCGTCGTGTCGGGCCGCTTCCCGGATGCCCGCTACGCCTCGTTCAGCGTCTACACGCCCAGCGGCGGCTTTGCCACCAGCCAAGCCGCCACGTCCCTGCCCGACTACCGGATCGCCCCGCAGTCCGGCAGCGTGAATCCCTGGCAGCGGGAGGGCGCGCCCGGCGGCCGGTTCACGCTCACCATCCGCCCGGATCCGGCACCGGGACAGGCCAACACGCTGCCGCTGCCGGCCGGCACCACGAGCCGGTACCCGGGTTACCTCGTCTACCGTGTCTACCTGCCGGCCGGGGGGAGCTTCTCAGCTGTGCCGGTTCCGGTGCTGACGGTGGAGCAAGGAAGCGCGGCGCGCACGATTCCGGCCTGCCCGCAGCACGACAGCGACCTTCCTGTCCTGCAAGGGGCCGCTGGCACGTCTGGCACGCCAGCCGCCACACCGCGGCCGGCGGCCGTGCCGCCGCAACTGGAGTTCTACGCGCTTCCGGAGAGCAAAATGAGCAACGAGGGTGTGGGCAACGCCGACACCGCCTACGCCGTGGCCTACCTCATCCGCCCGCCGGCACCCGACGTGGTCGTCGTGACCGGCAAGGCGCCGACCTTCGCGCCCGGCAGCCATCCGTCGCCCTGGCCGGCCCCCGGGGAGGACGTCCGCTACTGGTCGATGTGCATCCTCGCGGGTACTGCCAAACTTCCGACCATCGCCAATAAGCTGCCCGGGGGAGGCACCGACTACGGGTGCCGCGCCGACGAGGCCACCAGGCTGAACGCGGCCGGGGATTACACCTACGTGATCGGCAGCGAATCGCAGCGAGCTGCCATCAGCGGCGTCCCCGGCGTCACCTTCCTGCCCTTCGCCACCGTCCAGCCGACCGGCCTGTATGTGCTGATGCTGCGGAACATGCTGGTCAGCGTGTCATTCGCGCACTCGACCGAGGGCGTCACGCAGCCCCACGACCCGGCGGCGGCCGCGGCCGTCATGGGCCCCTACTATCCGCATGCTGCGGTCTGCCCGCTGGCGACCCTCGTGGCCAAGGGCCCGCAGGCGTGCTAGTGCAGAGAGGCAGCGGCCGTTCGGTGGATTATTTCTATATAAGATAGAACAGATATAACAAAAGGTATGATGGTGCGGGCAAGCAAGGCGAGCAGGAGGCCCCGGGTGGGCACAGGAGGCGGGCGGAAGTGAGCGGTGACTCTGCGCTGCGCCAAGGCCGGGACGAGACGGGAACGGACCGCACCGGGCAGGCTGCCCCGGGGCGGCCGCCGGCCCCGGAGGTGCCTGCGGCCATCCAGGTCAGTCATCTGACCAAGGTTTTCGGCGGGCGCGCGGCTGTGTCTGACGTATCGTTCAGTGTCGCGGGCGGGGAGGTGTTCGGGTTCCTGGGGCCGAACGGGGCGGGCAAGACCACGACGGTGCGGATCCTGGGCACGCTGATCTCGCCGACGTCCGGCTCGGCCACGGTGGCGGGCATCCCGGTGGGGCTGGCCGGCGCGGCGGAGATCCGGCAGCGGATCTCGGTCATGCCGGAGTCCCCAGGGCTGTACCAGCGGCTGACCGTGACCGAGAACTTGGAGTACTTCGCGCGCCTGTACGGGCTGCCGAGGCGGGAGGCGCGCATCAGCGAGGCGCTGGCCGCCGTCGGCCTCAGCGAGCGCGCGCACGACCTGGCCGGGAGCCTGTCCAAGGGCCTGCGGCAGCGGGCGGCGCTGGCCCGGTCCCTGCTCAACGAGCCGGCCGTCATGTTCCTGGACGAGCCGACCTCGGGGCTTGACCCGGTGGCGGCGCACGAGGTGCTCGGCCTGATCGACGCGCTGCGGGACCGCGGGGTCACGGTCTTCCTCACCACCCACCGGCTGGATGAGGCGGAGCGGCTGTGTGACCGGGTGGCGATCATGAGCACCAGCCTGCGGACCGTCGGCCGGCCCGACGACCTGCGGCAGGAGCTGTTCTCCACGTCGCTGGACGTCACGGTCGCCGTCGCGCTGCCCGAGCCCGGCCAGGTCTTCGGCGGGCTCCCGGCCGTGCAGGGGTGGAAAGCGGCCGGCCCGCCGGACGGCGGCCCGGCCGGCTACGTGCTTACCGTGTCCGACGTGGCGCAGGCGGCGCCGGCAGTGACCCGGGCGCTGGTCGCGGCCGGGGGCGACGTGCTGTCGATCGCTCAGTCGCGGCACACGCTGGAGGACGTCTACCTCGAGCTGGTCGGTGACGCCGGGGAGCGGTCCCGGTGAGCGCGGGCACCGCCCGTGTCGGCGCCGTCATCCGCAAGGAGCTTGCGGAGTTCCGGCGCAACCGGTTCATCCTTGTCACGGCGGCCATCCTGCCGATCGTCTTCCTCATCAGTCCCACCGCGTCTATCCTCGCGATCAAGGCTTCCGCGGTGAGCACGGTGCTGGAGAAGCGCGTCCAGACCTCGCTGTTCCTGCCGCTGCTGATCCCGGTGTTCGTGCCCGCGCTGCTGAGCTCGTACGCGGTCGTCGGGGAGCGCGAGCAAGGCACCCTCGAGCCGGTGCTGACCACGCCGGTCAGCGCGGTGGAATTCCTGCTCGGCAAGGCCACGGCGATCTTCATGCCCGCGGTGGGCATCGCCTACCGGATGTTCGGCGTCTTCGTCGCGATCACGCAGTTCGCTGCCCGGCCGGCAGTGGCCACGGCCGTGCTGCACGCCCCGCAGCTGCCCGCCGAGCTGGTCTTCATCCCGCTGCTCGCCGGCTGGGCGATATGGGTCGGCCTGGCCATCTCCGCCCGGGCCACCGACACCCGCGTTTCGCAGCAGCTCGGCACCCTGGCCAGCCTGCCGCCGGTCGCGGTGGCCGCGCTCTTCTCGTTCCAGGTGATAAGCCCGACCTTCGCCGTGGCCGCCGCGTTCGCGGGCGGTCTCCTGGTGGTCGACGCCCTGGCCTGCTTCGCCGTGGCCCGGGTGTTCGACCGCGAGCGCCTGATCACCGGCACCAAGCCGACCAGCGGCACCGGCCAGCCGCGTTACCGAGCCCGAGGAGCCTCATGACCGCGACACTCAGCCTCAGGCAAGAGTGAGCCCGGCATGCTGCTCAGCGGCCGACATGACCGGGACGTACCCCGCGAAGGTGCGACTGCCCTCCGGCTCAGCAGCGAGGGCGGGCGGGCGCACTATTGCCGGATGTTCGATCCTTGCGTCGTGGCCGACGGCATCGTCTCCCACGAGCCCGAGGTCCGGGTGTTCTGACGCCTCGGCCGGTATTAACGGGGCGAATGTTACGCGGGGGCGGCAAGGTCCAGGCTGGCGGGAATGGCCTTGATGGCCTCGTCGAAGCCTTCTAGGAGCGCGGCGCGGCCGCCCCGTCCGCCGTCGTGCACCCAGTGGCGACCGGAGACGCTGAAGGCAGTGGTGGTGAGCTCGGCCACCAGGTGCAGCCGGAGGTCCTCGCCGTCCAGCCGGAGCTTGTCGGCCAGGCAGGCGATCACCTGGTTCTTGATCCCGGCGCGGTAGTGCTCGACGTATTTGAGCAGGGCCGGCTCGACGATTATCAGCCGGCGGGTGGCGAGGAAGCGCTGGTCCCAGCCGGGATCGAGTCCCGTGACGGCCGAGGCCAGGGCGTCGTGCAGCTCGCCCAGGATGGCGCCGGAAAGCTGGCGGTCGGCGAGCGCGGCCAGGTAGGCCGCCCATAGCTCGGTCTCCGCCTCGATCGCCGCCGCCTCCTTGGCCGGGAAGAAGCGGAAGAACGTGCTCTTGGAGACCTCGGCCTCCTCGGCCACCTCCTCCAGCGTGGTCTTGTCGAAGCCGTTCTCGGCGAACAGGCGCAGCGCGGCGTCGGCCAGCGCGCGGC
>JBAUAY010001217.1:0-3545 GCA_049676235.1 Streptosporangiaceae bacterium | reverse complement strand
GCACCGGAGCGGGCGGATCGGTGTTCACCACGCTCGCCGAGGGCCTGGGGATGCTCCCCGCCCACCTGGCGAAGGCCTCGGGGGCGGAGGTGCGCACCGCCGCGATGGCCCGCGAGCTCGTCCCGGCCGGGAGCGGCTGGCGGCTCACCGTGGGGTCGGCGGCGGCGCCTGAGCAGTTCGATGCCGACGCGGTGATACTCGCGATCCCCGCGCGGCCCGCAGGCCGTCTGCTCGCGGATGTTCCCGGCGTGTCCGCTGCGGTCACGGCGTTCGGCGAGATCAGCTACGCGAGCATGGCGATCGTCACGCTCGCGTATCCGCGGTCCGCCTTTCCCGGGCCTGGCCTCGCGGCCCTCGGCTGGAGCGGGTACCTGGTGCCTGCCGTGGACGGGCGGGCCGTCAAGGCGGCCACCTTCTCCACCGTGAAGTGGCCCCACCTAGCCGCTGCGACGGCATCCAGGAGCGAACCCCTGGAGGTCGTCCGTTGCTCGGTCGGCCGCATCGGCGAGGTAGGGCTGCTGCAGCGGGCCGACGACGAACTCGCCGCGCTGGCCGCGGCGGAACTCTCGGAGGCGACCGGGGTTCGGGGCGCGCCGGCTGCCACCCGGGTGACCCGCTGGGGCGGCGCGCTGCCCCAGTACACCGTCGGGCACCTGGACCGGATAGCCACGATACGCGCGACGGTGGCGGCCCAGCCTGGGCTCGCGGTCTGCGGCGCGGCGTACGACGGGGTGGGCATACCCGCCTGCGTCGCGACGGCGCGCGCGGCGGCCAGTCAGGTGATGGCATTCCTCGCGGCCAGGCCATCGGGTAAATGACCACACCCGTGCGCTCTGGTGATCGCTGTGGCCGACAATGGTGGCATGGCTGACGAACATGAGATGGCTGGCCCCGGCGGCATGAGCACCGAGGCCGCGGGGATGGCGCGCAAGCCGAAGGCCCGTGATCTCAACGAACTGGTCCGTTACACGATGTGGTCGGTGTTCCGGGTGGCCGACCGGGTCGCGCTTGAGTCAGGCGGGCTCGGCAATGCCGCCGCCGAGGTGAGCGACCTGCTTGACCAGGCGGCGGGCAAGGGCATCGTCACCCGCGGCTGCTACGACGTCCAGGGTCTCCGGGCGGATGCGGACTTCATGTTCTGGTGGGTGGCGTCGAGCCCGGATGACCTGCAGGACCTGTACGTACGATTCCGTCGCAGCCGCCTCGGCCGCTGCAGCGAGCCGGTCTGGTCGGTGATGGCCGTGCACCGTCCGGCAGAGTTCAACAAGAGCCATATCCCGGCCTTCGTGGCGGAAGAGGAACCGCGCGCGTACGTGAGCGTGTACCCGTTCGTACGCTCGTACCAGTGGTACCTGCTGGACCCGGCGGAGCGGCGCAGGATGCTCGCCGAGCACGGGATGATGGCGCGCGAGTACCCGGACGTCAGGGCGAATACGGTCCCCTGCTTCTCGCTCAACGACTATGAGTGGATACTCGCCTTCGAGGCCGACGAACTGCACCGGATCCTGGACCTGATGCGCCACCTGCGGGGCTCTGAAGCCCGGCTGTACACCCGGGTCGAGATCCCGTTTTACACCGGCCGCCGCAAGCCCATTCGCGAGCTCGTCGCCAGCCTGGCCTGAGCCGCGCCCGGTCAGGGGTGCTCCTGCGTTGCGGTACCCGCTATGAGCGGGACCACGGGAGCACCGGCTAACGTCGAGGGATGCCTGACGATCTCAGGGTGAACGGCTGGCTGCTGATACCCGGTAGCGAGTTGCATGAGCGTTTCTCCCGGTCATCCGGACCGGGGGGCCAGTCAGTCAACACCGCCGACAGCCGGGTTGAGCTTTCCTTCGACGTGCAGCGGTCCGCCGCGCTCCCCGAATGGGCGCGGGCCAGGGCGGCTGAGCGCCTGGCCGGAAGGCTGGCCGGCGGCGTGCTCACGGTGGCCGCCTCGGAGCAGCGCAGTCAGCTGGCCAACCGCCAGGGAGCCCGAGCCCGGCTGGCTGCCTTGCTTCGCGATGCGGTCGCCCCGCCGCACCGCCCGCGCGTCCCGACCAGGCCCAGCCGGGGTGCGAACGAACGGCGCCTGCAGGCCAAGCACAACCGCGGCGCGATCAAGCGGGCCCGCCGCGTCGACCGCAGGGAACCCGAGTAAAAGCTGGCCGCCGGCTGCAGCAGAGGCTGATCTCACAACGACGGCACATTGACGACGATTGCTTCCTGGGTGGACCGGGCGATCACCACGACGGCCTCGGTATCGGGGGAGGGATTCTCCTCGCGATGCGGAACATACGGTGGCACCCACACGTAGTCTCCCGGCGCCGTCTCCAGCCGGATCTCCGACCCGCTCTCCGGGTCGCGGAAGACGAACACCGGGTGGCCGGACACCACGTAGATACCCGTTTCCGACCGGCCGTGGTGATGATCGCCAGACGACGCGCCGGGCAGCACCACGGTCCGCCCCATCCATAGCTCCGAAGCGCCGACCTGGTCACCGGAGATGGCGGCCGACCGGAGCATCCCGCCGGTCTGCGCGGTCGCGGACGAAAGCGAATCCGCCCGTATCAGACGCAGGCTCACGACCCCGCAGGCTCTATCTTGAGCGACACCGAGTTGATGCACCAGCGCTGGTCGGTGGGCACCTCGTAGCCTTCACCGGTGAACACGTGACCGAGGTGGGAGTCGCAGGAGGCACACCGCACCTCGGTGCGGGTCGTCCCGAGCGTGCGGTCCTCGATGAGCACCACCGCGTCCGACTCGGACGGCTGGTAGAACGACGGCCAGCCGCAGTGCGACTAGAACTTGGCGTCCGAACGGAACAGTTCGGCCCCGCACGCACGGCAGCGGTAGACGCCCTCGGTCTTGGTGTCGGTGTACTCGCCGGTGAACGGGGCCTCGGTATCCGCCTGGCGCAGGACGGCATACTCCTCAGGGGTCAGAAGTTCCCGCCACTCGGCGTCCGTCCGCTTGACCTTGTCCATGAGACGCAGAGTACCCTGCCCCCCGCTCGCCACCGGGGCCGCCTTGAGACACCGCGGCCCTTCGGCTCGCTTAGTGCCCGCCGCTTAACTAATCGGAATAACAGGCACCGGATGGGATACTCGTGCTCATGGTGCTACGGATGCCGGCCGGGCGCATGGTCGGGCGGGACGACGAACTCGGCCGCCTGCTCACGCTGCTCAACGACGCCGAGGCCGGCCGCTCGGTGGCCGCGCTGGTCAGCGGGGACGCCGGGGTCGGCAAGACCCGGCTGGTCAGCGAGGTGACCCGGCTCGCCGAGGGACGCGGCTTCACCGTGCTCTCCGGCCAGTGCGCCGAGCTGGGCGACAGCGTGCCCTACCTGCCGCTGGCCGACGCGCTGCGCGGCGCCGCCCAGTCCACCGGGGTCCGGGATGCGCTCAGCTCGCGCCCCGCCCTGGGCCGGCTGCTCCCAGAAGGCGGCGACGGGCAGCGAGCCGAAGAAGACCGTTCCGGCCTGGCCCGGCAGCAGATGTTCGGCGGCGTCCTGGGCCTGCTCACCGAGCTCGCGGCCGCGGCCCCGGTGCTGCTGGTGCTCGAGGACC
>JBAUAY010001216.1:0-2079 GCA_049676235.1 Streptosporangiaceae bacterium | reverse complement strand
CCCAGTAGCCGAGCGCCCGAGCCAGCTCGCCGCGCCGCGGCGGTGTGTCGGCCGCGTCAATGGCCCGCACCGCATGGGCAGTCCGGATGGCGCCGTGGAACAGCGCGGTGCGTAGCGCGGGCATCAGCCGCGGCACCCAGGTGGCGACCACAGCGGGCCAGCCGTCGTCGTCGATGGCTTGGGTGAAGTAGCCGATCCACTCGCCGAGCCGCTGGTAGTCGCCGAGCGCTTGCCGCCACTCGAACCCGGCCGGCACCACCGGGTCGACCGATGCCCCGCCCGCCCGGGCGAACCGGCGCGCCCAGCTGTCGATGTCGCCGGTGCAGTCGAGCATGGCCAGCGCCTCGCAGGCCATGGCTCCGTGGTTGACGAAGCCGTTAGGCAGCTCGAAGCTGGCAACCGCCATCCGCTCGAACGCCTCGTCCAGAGCTGGCGCAGTGTCACTCACGTCGTCCTCCTCGCCGCTGCGGCCCATTAACCTTTGCCGCCATCGGTTCCCACCACCGAGGCCCACTCTGGTACCTCAAGTCCCCTTGAGGTCAAGGGGCTACCGCCGTCGCCGCGCTGTACGGTCTGGCTTGTTGAAGGGCCGGCGGCGTAAGGCTGCCGCCGGGTAGCCCGTTGTGGTACCTAGAGGTGTGGTGGTGCATCCGCGTGAGGTGCGCGGCCCGAGATGATGCGATGAGATGGATCAGGCACAAGGCCGTCACCACCGTGGCGGCAGCGGTTGTGTTGGCAGTCGTAACCGTGCTGCTCGCGGCCTGCGGGCACGCGTCGGCACCGTCGCACGCGCCCCAGCTCCGGTCACCGTTTACTGGCGAGCCGGTGCCCTCGCTGAACCAGGTGCTCGCGGTGAAGATCGACAACATCGTGAACGCCAGGCCGCAGACCGGGCTCACCCACGCGGACATCGTCTTTGTGCTCCCGGTCGAAGGCGGGCTGAGCCGATTCCTGGCAATCTTCTCGTCCGACTACCCGCGCGTCATCGGCCCGGTACGCAGCGCGCGGGAGGACGACCTGGAGCTGCTGCGCCAGTTCGGCCGACCTGCCTTCGCCTACTCGGGCGCGACGGCGACGCTGCTCCCGTACATCCACCGGACCGCCAGGATCGTGGACCTCTACGACGGCATCGCCAGCGGGTACTTCCGGGACAATAGCCGCATCGCTCCCTACAACCTGTACGCCCACACACGGCAGCTGCTGCGGCAAGCTCACCGCGCGAGCACGGCCCATGACATCGGGTTCCGCTTCGGCCCGCCACCGCCGGGCGGCAAGGCCACCCAGTCGGCGTCGGTGTCCTACCCGGCGGCCTCGTTCCGCTTCACCTGGTCGGCGGAGAAAGGCCGCTGGCTGGTGTCGATGGACGGCAGGCCGGCGGTGACCACCGACGGCGGGCGACTGTCGCCCGCCACCGTGGTGATCCAGCACACCACGGTGCGCACCTCCCGATTCCTGGAGTACGGCAAGCCTCCCCCGTACGCGGAGAGCGTCGGGTCAGGCACGGCCCTGGTCTTGCGCGACGGTAAGGCCTGGACCACGCACTGGTCCCGGCCGGACGCCAACGGCGGCACCACCTTCACTACCGCGTCCGGGCAGCGGATGACTTTCGCCCCGGGCCAGGTCTGGGTCGTCCTCGCCTACCGATAGGCGCGAGCCGACCGGCACCTGGTTCTCCCATGCCCTGCGTAACATGCCGCTGACCTGGGCGTTGTAACCGCAGACCGTTGCGCCTCGCCCGCCGCGCCATCCGCGCGTAAGCCCCGGCCTGAGATCCCCCGCCAGCCTGATCTGGCATGGCTCGTGTTCAGCGCAGTGGATCGTCCAGATCCCCTCAGCCCCAGAACCCCACTGCCCATGGCCACGCCGAACCAGCAGGTATGCGCGGCAGATGATGGTCCAGTTGATCGTGCTGTTCACAATTCATACTCGGCAGGGAGGATGTGGGTAAGTGCTCCGGCCCTGCCTCCCCGGTTTTGAGGTGGTTCGGGCGTAGGGTCGGGGCCCTGGGTCCCGGTCTGACCGCCTAATCGGCTGACGCCGTTTCGGGCTGTCCTGCGATCGATTTGTCGGCCGGGATTC
>JBAUAY010001215.1:0-4046 GCA_049676235.1 Streptosporangiaceae bacterium | reverse complement strand
TCGTCGCGGGAGTGCTGATCATGGTGGTCTTCGTGTCCGGGCTCACCCGCCAGCTCGCCGAGGCGAGCGCCACCGAGCTGAGGGAGCTGCGCGGATGGCGGCGGTGGCCATTCTCATCGTCCTGGGTCCGCTGACCGGGCCGATCGCCGCGATCGCGGGCGCGCGTGCCCGGCTGGCGGGCATCGCTCAGGCCGCCGGCGCCGTCATCGCGTTCGGCTGCTCGCTCGCGCTGCTGGTGATGCTGGACGGCGGGGCGCCGCTGTTCCGCTGGGACGGCTTCTTGTACGTGGATTCGCTCGGCGGGTTCTTCCTGATGACCGTGGCCGCGGTGACGCTGCTCGCGGCGGTGGGCTCGGTCAGCTACATCGCGGCTCAGGAGGACGACGGCGAGCTCAGCGGCTTCCAGGTCCGGCTGTACTTCTCGTTCTTCGGGCTGTTCGCCTCGCTGATGCTCGCCGCGCTGGAGACCGGCAACCTCGGGCTGCTGTTCGTGCTGGTGGAGGCGAGCACGCTGGCCAGCGCCGCGCTGGTGGGCCTGGAGGGCCGGGCCAGGTCGCTCGAGGCGGCCTGGAAGTACGTGATCATCAGCTCGCTGGGCGTCACGATCGCGCTGGCCGGCACGCTGTTCCTGTTCTACTCGGGCAGCGCCCTGCACCTTGGTTCGAATCTGGGCCTGACCTGGCCGTACCTGGTTGCGCACGCGCACGTGCTGGCGCCGCAGAGCCTGCGGCTGGCGTTCATGCTGGCCGTGGTGGGCTATGGCACCAAGGTGGGGCTGGCGCCGATGCACACCTGGCTGCCGGACGCGCACGCCGAGGCGCCGAGCCCGGCCAGCGCCATGCTGTCGGCCGCGCTGCTCAACACCGGGATGTACGCGATCATCAGGTTCCTGGCGATCGCGAACCGGGGCCTCGGCAGCACCTTCCCGCGGGCCGTGCTGCTGGCCTTCGGGTTCGCCTCCATCGTGATCGGCGCGCTGTTCATGGTGCGCCGCGGCAACTTCAAGCGGCTGTTCGCGTACTCCTCGGTGGAGCACATGGGCATCATCGCGGTTGCGCTCGGCTTCGGCGGCGTGCTCGGGCTGTACGGCGCGCTGCTGCAGACGCTCAACCACGCGCTGGCCAAGGCGGTGCTGTTCTTGTCCAGCGGTGACGTGTCGCTCCGTTACAAGACCAGGGAAGCGAGCCAGGTGAGCGGGCTGCTGGCCGCCGTCCCGGTTACCGGGGGCGTGCTGCTGCTGGCCACGTTCGCGGTGCTCGGGTCGCCGCCGTTCGGCCTGTTCCTGTCCGAGCTGACGATCGTCCGGGCCGGCTTCGCCTCCGCCAGCCCGGTGTTCCCGCTGCTCTTGCTGGCCCTGCTCGGGCTGGCGTTCGTGGCCTTCGCCCGGACCACGGCCGGGATGGTGACCGGCAGCCCGCCCGACCGGCTGGCCAGCCCGTACCGCGGCCACGCCGCGGCGGCGGTCACCGCGGCGCCCCTCGTCCTCGGCCTGGCGGCGCTGCTGGTCCTGGGGCTGTGGATCCCGGCCGGCCTGAATACCATCCTGGTGCGTTCCGTGGCGGTGATCGGATGACCGCGGTCGAGCCCCAGTCCGCAACCGGGACCAGGGAACAGCTGGTGCGCCAGCTCAACGGCCTGGGCGGCCTCGAGGTCGCCGGCCGCGGCGCCACCCGGGGAGCGGTGACCGTCCGCCTGCTGGCCGAGTCCCTGGAGGCGGCCACCCACGTCCTCGCGGGTACCACAGGCATCCGGCTGGCCGATATGTTCGCCGACAACACCGGTGACGCTCCGACCTTGCGCCTGGTCTGGGCGCACGAAACGGACCCCCCTGGCTACATCGTCATCGAGTCCGAGATTGAAGGTGAGCAGTATCCGCCGCTGTCCGACATCGCGCCGGCCGCGTTCGTCGAAGAGTGCGAGATCTACGAGCAGTTCGGCATCAGGCCCGCAGGCGGCAAGCCGCTCAACCGGCTCATGCTCCCGCCATATCCCGGGACAGAGCTGCCGACGCTGGGCCGCGGGCCGTCGCGGCCACCGGAGGAGGTGCATGCCCTGCACACCGTCGGCGGGCAGGCATTCGAGTTCCCGTTCGGCCCGGTCCGCCAGGCCGGCGTGGAGAGCCTGTACTACGGGCTGGTGACCAGCGGCGAGGAAGTCGTCGACCTGTACCTGTTCACCTGGCACAAGCACCGCGGCGTGGAATGGCGGCTACGCGGCAAGACCGTGCCCGAGGCGATCTTCCTCGCCGAACGCGCCGAGGGCCTCAGCGCCGTCGCCGTTGGCTGGGCGTTCGCGGCCGCGGCGGAAGCCGCTCTCGGCGTCGCGCCGCCGCCCGCGGCCGAGCGGACCAGGGCGGTCGCCCTCGAGCTGGAACGCCTGTACAACCACGCCGCGGCCACGGCGGCGCTGTGCCAGGCCACCGGGCTGTCGGTCGGCCAGGCCGCCGCCGAGATCGCCCTCGAGCGGCTGCTGCGCGTCAATGCCACCGCGTTCGGGCACCGGTACCTGTTCGGCATCATCGAGCCCGGCGGGGTCAGCCGGGCACCAGATGCCAACGCGCTCCGCCGCGACCTGCCCGGCGCCTACGATGAGCTGCGCCGCACCGCCGATGCGCTGCTGAGCACCAACTCCTTCGTCGACCGGCTGGAGGCCTGCGGGATCCTGACCGCCGAGCAGGCGCGCCGCCTCGGCCTGGTAGGGCCGGTCGCGCGCGCCACCGGGCTGGCGACCGACGCGCGGCTGGCGGCATCCGGGCCCTATTCCGACCATCCCGTCAATGTCATCACCGCCGTCAGCGGCGACGTATTCGCGCGCTTCCAGGTGATGCTCGGCGAGGCAGCCGAATCGGTCCGGCTGATCACGCAACTCCTCGATGGCGGCATCGCGGCGGACTGCGCCCCGCTACCCGTGCAGGGAGATGGGGGTACCGGCCTGGGCTGGGCCGAATCGCCGCGCGGCGAGGCGCTGGCCTGGGTCGATCTGGACGAGAACGGGCGGATCAGCCGCGCCCGGTTGCGGCCTGGCTCGGCGCGCAACTGGCGCGGTTTCGATGACGCCTGCCGGTCCCAGAACGTGTTCACCGATATCCCGATCATCGAGGCCAGCTTCTGGCTGACAGCCGCGGGCATGGCCCGGTGAAAGGAGGGTGAGGCGATGCCACTGTGGTTCGCCCGGGGACTGCGCCGCGGCGTGGTCACCACTCGCTACCCGGCCCGGCCCGACGGCTCGGCGGCCGTCCTGCCGACGCCGCCCGCATTCCGGCCGCGGAAGCTGACCCGCGAGCTAGCCGATCTCATGATCGCGGTCTGCCCCGGTCCGGCGCTGCGCCGGCGCGACGATGCGCTGATCTTCGACGTCGGCGCCTGCACCGCCTGCGGCCGGTGCGCCCGGGTGGCGCCGGACGCGGTTACGCCGAGCGGGGAATTCGAGCTCGCGGCCACCGACCGGGCCGCGCTGGTGAAGACGATCCCGATCCTCGGGGGGCAGCGATGAAGCCCGCGCCCGACGCGGCGGCCACCGCCGAGAAGCTGCGGGAGCGGATCGCCGCGCAGTTCGGCCGCAGCCTGCACATCAGGACGCTGGATACCGGCTCGTGCGCGGTCTGCGAGCAGGAGATCCGATTGCTGTCCGCGCCGCACTACGACCTGCACCGGCTCGGCTTCTTCTTCACCCCCGCGCCCAGGCACGCGGACCTGCTGCTGGTCACCGGGCCGATGGTGCGCGCCTTCGAGGTGGCGGCCCGCAAGGCTTACGAGGCGATGCCCGGGCCGAAGGTGGTGGTCGCGACCGGAGCGTGCGCGCTCGGCGGCGTCTACCGCCCCGACCCGTTCGTGCACGGCCAGGTCGGCGCGGTCCTCCCGGTGGACGTGTGGATCCCCGGCTGCCCGCCGAGCCCGCTGGCCCTGCTGCAGGGGCTCGGCGTGGCGGTGGGCAGGCTCGCGGAGAAGACGCCGGGCCTGACGTTCATCGCCGACGAGAACGGAGACGGCGGATGAGCCCGCTGGACCTGCTGTACAGCGCGGGCGGCGCCTGGCTCGCCGCCGCGC
>JBAUAY010001214.1:0-4884 GCA_049676235.1 Streptosporangiaceae bacterium | reverse complement strand
GCTGCAGGCGGCGCTGTCCATGCTCGCCGCCGGACAGCCGGTGAGCCGGGTGGCCGGCCGGGTCGGCTACGACACCCCGAGCGCGTTCGTGGCCGCGTTCCACCGCGAGACGGGCCAGACCCCCGGGTCGTTCTTCAGACCCTGAGGCCGGTGTGCCGCGCGGCGAACGCCAACGTGTCCCCGGCCAGCTCCGCCGTCCGGCTCACCGCGCGCGCTCCGTGCCCCACCTGATCCTCCGCGCGCAGCAGTATCGGCCGACCCGAGGAGCTGGCGTGCTGCAGCGCGGCGCACATCTTGTACGCGTGCACCGGATCGACCCGGGTGTCGTTGGTGAACACGGTGAACAGCACGGCCGGATACGCCGTCCCTGGCACCACGTGGTGGTAAGGCGAGTACGACAGTAGCCAGCCGAGCTGCTCGGGGTCGGCCGCGGTGCCGTACTCGACGTTCCAGGTCTGCCCGAGCCCGAATCGCTCGTAGCGCACCATGTCGAGCAGCGGCGCGGAGCAGACGACGGCGGCGTATAGCTCGGGTCGCTGCGTCAGCGCCGCGCCGACCAGCAGGCCGCCGTTTGACCCGCCCGAGATGGCCAGCTGCTCCGCCGTGGTCCACCCGCCGCCGATCAGCGCCTCCGCCGCGGCGTGGAAGTCGTCGAAGACGCATCTCTTGCGGTCCAGCATCCCGGCCCGGTGCCATTCCTCGCCTTCCTCGCTGCCGCCGCGCAGGTTGGCGATCGCGTACACGCCGCCCGCTGACACCCAGGCCAGGACGTTCGGCGAGTACGCGGGCGTGAGGCTGATGTCGAAGCCGCCGTACCCGTACAGGATCGCCGGCCGCGGCCCAGGCGGCGTCCCTGCTCCGCTGATGACGAGCATCCGCACCGCGGTCCCGTCCTTGGACTCATACGTCACCTGCTGCGCCGTTACATCCGGGACTGCGGCACTGCCCGGCGCCGTGGCCCAGGTAGTCGCCTCGGAGGTCCGCGCGTCGAACCGCAGCACCACTGAAGACGTCGTGTAGTCGGTGTACACGAACCAGGCCTCGTGCCCGCCTTCGGGCCGCTCGCTGATCCCGCCGACGGTGCCCAGGCCGGGCAGCGGCACCTGGCCCACCCGCTCGCCGGTGGCCAGGTCGTGCACGGTGATCTCGCTGAGCGCGTGCCTGGTCCAGCTGGCCAGCAGGACCGCCCCATGATGCTGGGCGAGTTCGGCGCCGTCCAGGATCGCGTACCCGCGCAGCACCGCCTCGGGATCCTCGCTGATCAGGTCCTGCCAGGTCGCCGGGCCGGGGTCGCCCGGGTCGGTCACGGCGAGCCGGGCTCGGGGGGCGTCAGCGTCGGTGTACACGTAAAGGCGCCCGTCCCGGCCCACGTGGACACCGGTCTGCACGTCGAGTCCCTCCTGGATCACGCGCAGGTCGGGTGAGGCGGGGTCGGACTCGGACAGGTCGGCGATCCACAGGTCGTTGCGCGGCGCGGTGCCCCGCGAGGCCGAGATGGTCAGCCACCGCCCGTCCCGGCTGACCGAGACCGAGTAGTAGTCGGTCTTGTCCCGGCCCGAGCCGAAGATGAGCACGTCGGAGTCCGCGGGGGTGCCGATCTGGTGCAGGTAGACCCGCCGGTGGTACTGGCTCTCCCCGTCCGGCACCGCCGAGGGCGGCAGCCGGCGGGTGTAGTAGAAGGCCTTTCCGCCCGGCAGCCAGGCCACGTTGGAGTACCGGCAGCGGTCGATCGGCCCGTCCACCAGGGAACCCGTGGTGACGTCGATCACCCGCAGCAGCGATTCCTCGTCGCCGCCTTCAGACAGCTGGTAGGCCAGCAGCCGCCCCTCCTTGTCCGGCTGCCAGGCGTCGAGCGTGGTCAGCCCGGACGGATCGATGGCCATCGGGTCGACGAGCACCTCGACCGGCTCGTCGGCCAGCCGGGTGCACAGCACACCGTGCTCTTGATCAGGGGCGCGCTGGGTGAACAAGCAGCGCTCGCCCCGCCAGACCGGCGTCCCCACGTAACCGGTGCTCAGCAGCTCGCGCACTTGCGCGGCCAGCCGGTCCCGGCCGGGCAATTCTTCCTCCCGGTACGAGCCGAACAGCTCAGCCTGCGCCGCCAGCCAGGCGCCCCGCTCGTCGCTGCTGTCGTCCTCCAGCCAGCGGTAGGGGTCGCTGACCTGATGCCCGCTGATGTCCTCAGTCAGCTCGAGCCGACGCGCCCCCGGGTATCCGAACTCGCTCATGCTGGAACTGTAATGGTCTCGGTCACCTTGTACGCTTATGTGGTGGCGGATGTGCGTACCAGGCGACACACTGGGAGCATGAGGTTCAGCTAGACGACCGGCGCCAGCGGGAGGTGCGGTGCGAAGAGTGCTTCTGCTCAACGTGACGTATGAACCGCTGACCACTGTCGGTCTCCGCAGGGCCGTATGCCTCGTGCTCGGCGGCAAGGCCGAGGTCGTCCACGATGACGCGGCGGGCGCGGTACTGCACGCGGCGACGGTGGCCCTGGTGACGCCGTCGGTGATCCGGCTGAGCCGCTACGTCCGCGTTCCTTACCGCAACCGGGTGCCGTTGACCAGGGCGGCGCTGATGCGCCGGGACAACTACCGGTGCGCGTACTGCGGCCGCCGCGCCGAGACCATCGACCACGTGACCCCGCGCAGCCGGGGCGGTCAGCACGTCTGGGAAAACTGCGTGGCTTCCTGCACCATCTGCAACCACCAAAAGGCCGACCGGCTGCTTGAGGAACTCGGCTGGACGCTGGCGGTGCCGCCAGTAGTACCACGCGGCGCCCACTGGAGGCTAGTGGGCGCACATCACGATGGCGACCCCCAGTGGGCCGCTTATTTGCGTGAGCCCTCTGCTGCCTTAAGGTCCTCTGCTGCCTTAGGAGCGCGGGCATGTCCGAACGGGCACAGACCTTCAAGATCGCCAAGATCCCGGCCGACGGCGTGGGTCGGGAAGTGGTCGAGGCCGGCCAGCGGGTACTCGACTGCGTCGCCGGGCAGTCGGGCGGCAAGCTGGCGTTCGCATGGGAAGAGTTCCCGTGGGGATGCGAGTACTACGACAAAACCGGCCGCATGATGGCTGAAGACGGCCTGGAGATCCTGAAGGGCTTCGACGCGATCTACTTCGGTGCCGTCGGGTGGGGGAACGTCCCTGATCACATCAGCCTGTGGGGGCTGCGGCTGAACATCACGCAGAACTTCGACCAGTGGGCCAACGTCCGGCCGGTCAAGTTCCTGCCCGGCATCCAGAGCCCGCTGCGCAAGGCCGGCCAGACCGAACTTGACTGGGTCGTCGTCCGGGAGAACAGCGAAGGGGAGTACGCCGGGCTCGGCGGCCGGAATCTCAGCGCACGCGGTCCTGGCAACGAGGTCGCGCTGCAGACGGCGCTGTTCACCGAGAAGGGCTGCGAGCGGATCATGCGGTTCTCCTTCGACCTCGCCCGGACCCGCGCGGTGAAGAAGGTGTCCAGCGTCACCAAATCAAACGCGCAGCAGTACGGCATGGTCCTATGGGACGAGACGTTTCGGCGCGTGGCGCTTGACTACCCGGACGTGGCCACCGAGAGCATCCTCGTTGATGCGATGAGCGCCAAGTTCATCCTGCATCCCGAGGACCTGTCGGTGGTGGTGGCCTCGAACCTGCACGCCGACATCCTGTCCGACCTGGGCTCGGCCATCGCAGGCAGCCTCGGCCTGGCCGCGAGCGCAAACCTCAACCCGGAGCGTCGCTTCCCCAGCATGTTTGAGCCCGTGCACGGTTCCGCTCCTGACATTGCCGGCCGTGGTATCAGTAACCCGATCGGCGCCATCGCCAGCGGCGCGCTGATGCTGGATCACCTCGGCTGGCACGAGGACGCCCGCCGGGTCGAGGCCGCGATCGAAGTTACGACCGCGGCGGGCCACCTCACCCGCGATGTCGGCGGCACCGCAGGCACCGCCGAGGTGACCGACGCCATCATCGAGGCGCTGCGCGCGGGCGCGATCACCTCCTGATCGGCGCCGGAACGCCGGCCGCCGCGGTCCCGCGCCGCCTTAGTTCCCTTCCCGCCGTACCCAGCTTTCCCGCCGTACTCAGCGCGCGTTCTCTTTTATGCCGAACGGGTCCTGGTTTTCAGCCCGCAACCCGCGTTTTCGCCTCCAGGGCCGGCGCGTCCGGGGCCCTCGTGCTCTCGGCCGCCCCGAACGTCCGGAACTCCCGCTGCGTCAGCCCGCCCAGGATGGCCACCGCGACCAGGCCCCCCGCCACCGGGAAGAACAACGCGGGACCGAGGTGGCGCACCAGCACTCCGGAAACCACCACCGACAGCGGGAAGCTGCCGAACGCGCACAGCATCAGCGTTCCCATCACCCGGCCGAGCAGACCGGGGGAGACCGATTTCTGCAGGACGGTCAGGAAGGTGACGTTGCCCAGGCCGTTGCAGGCGCCGACCACGAAGAGCGCCGTCGCGGCTCCGGCCTCTCCGCCCAGGTACGGGATCAGGCAGATCCCGGCCGCCTCGATCATGAACACGGCCGAGGCGAACATGACCGGTGCCTTGAGCCCGCCCGTGCGAACCGCGGCGAGCGTGCCGATCAGCCCGCCGATGGCGAAGCAGGCCAGCAGCGCGCCGTAGCCGATCGCCCCGAAACTGGCGTGCGCCAGCGAGGGCAGCGCGACGTCGCTCATCCCGCCGCTGGCCAGGTTCGCCGCGATGACCACCACCAGGATGACCTGCAGCGCCCGCGACGTCTTCAGCAGCGCCAGCACGCCGCCCTGACCGGCGGCCGGCCCGTCCGCCTCCGCCGCATCCCCGGCCCCGTTGGCCGCCTCCTCAGTTGCCTCCTCAGTCGCCACCGCGGTCATGGACCCGCGGACGGCCTGCCGCGGGATCAGCAGCAGGGTCAGCGC
>JBAUAY010001213.1:0-9204 GCA_049676235.1 Streptosporangiaceae bacterium | reverse complement strand
CCATGATCTCCGCGGCGGCGCTCGGCGTGCTCGGCGCCGGCCAGGTCGTGCAGACGCCGCAGAGCCTCGGCGGCGAGGACTTCGCCTGGTACCTGGAATCCATCCCCGGCGCGCTGGCCCGGCTCGGCACCCGGGTGCCAGGAACGGTCGTGTCGCACGACATTCACCAGCCGACGTTCGACGTGGACGAGCGCGCTATCGGCGTCGGGGTCCGCGTGATGGCGGCCACGGCGATCACCGCGCTGTGGGATGACGGCGCGATCGTCGCCCAGCCGCTGCCCGGCGTGACCGGCGCCTGAGGTTAGGGTAGATGGATCCCGCCTTAACCGGGCGGGACCATCGCGGAGAGTGCGGCACCATGGCAGTCAACTCCTCACCGGAAAAGCCCCAGGTGTTCCGCTCACCGACCGCAGTCGTCGTCTGGATCGTGTGGCTGCTTTTCGCCGTGGCCAACTGGATCGACCTGGCCGTCCAGGGCCGGGACCACGCGTCCGCCGTCGCGGCGGCCATCTTGCTGCTGGCGACCGGCGCCGCCTACGTCACCGCGCAGCGCCCCCGGATCATCGCCGATGGGGCCGGGGTGACGGTCAGGAACCCGCTGCGCGATCACCGGATCGGCTGGACGGGCGTGGCCAAGGTGGACCTGGCCGACCTGCTCCGCGTGCACTGCCAATGGGGCGGCCCGCCCGGCACCGTCGGTGGCCAGGAGCACCACAAGGTCATCAGCGCCTGGGCCGTGCACTACTCGCGGCGGCGTCAGTTCACCGCCGATGCCAGGGCCCGCCGGCCGGTCCGGTCCCCGGGGCTACGGCGCTCGTCCCTGGGCCTGCCGGCCGGCGGCCGGGGCCTGTCCTACGGCGCCCCCGTGTCAGGCCCCGAAGCCTCCACCCCCGAGGCCGAAGCGGAGAAGATCGTCCGGGTGCTCAGCGAGCGGGCGACCGCGGCCCAGGCCGAGGCCGTCTGGGCCGGCGGCACGGCGGAGGCCGCGGAGGGTGAAGCCGCCGGGGGAAGCATGGCCGTCGCGGAAACCGGGACCGCGAGCCCGGCCGGCGGCACCACGGCCCTGGACGCCGCCGGACGGCATTCTGGGTCCGAGCCGCTGAAGAGCACGTGGAGCGGCCGGGCCATCGCCGCCCTCGTTATTCCCGCGCTGATCCTGCTGGTGGTCTGGCTTCTCTGAGCGCGGGCCGGCGCTAGCCGCCTCGAGTACCGCTGGCCCCTGCTCGCTAGGGTCCTGGCTCGCTAGGGTCCGGGCGCGGTCCAGGGCGGCTCAGATCCTTCAGCCCCGGCATCGGAATCGCCCATCTTGGCGCAGGGCAGGGCGCGCAGCGCCGAGACGTAGTCGGCGGGGGCGCCGGCCCGCTCCGCGGAGTCGGCGAGGATGCCGATGTTCCTGGCCGACGGCAGGCCGCCCTCGTAGAAGTTGAGCACGTACAGCCAGGCCAGCACGTCGCCGTCGAGAGTCTCCACCCGGACCTTGGCCTTGCGGTAGTAACCGAGAGTGACGCCGTCCCAGTTATCGAGTTCCTTCTCGTCGTTCTCGAACATGTCGTAGAGCACGACGAACACGCGGGAGCCCGGCTCCTCCACCACGGTGGCGAGGGCGCCGTCCCAGCCGATGTCCTCACCGCCGAACGTAAGCCGCCATCCTTCCAGCCACCCGGTTCCCCGCTGTGGTGAGTGCGGGCAGCGCAGGAGCATCTGCGCAGGGTCCATGTTGCTGCCGTAGGCTGCGTACAGTGCCACGGGGCAAGCGTACGGTGTCGCGTCCCCGGACGCCGTGCATTGCCCCGCGCCTGATACCTGACTGCGACCAACTCGACGGGGAGAATTACTAATCGTGACCTTGCCACGTCAGAGAATCGCGATCCTCGGGGGCGGCCCCGGTGGTTACGAAGCCGCTCTCGTCGCGGCCCAACTCGGTGCCGATGTCACCGTCATCGACTCTGACGGGCTGGGCGGCGCCTGCGTACTCACCGACTGCGTGCCCTCCAAGTCGCTCATCGAGACCTCCAACGCGATGACGCTGCTCAACCGGAGCGCCGGGCTGGGCATCGCCACCGGCGGCCTGGCCAACGTCAACGCCGCGCGCCTGTACCAGCGGATCACCGACCTGGCCCGGGCTCAGTCGCGTGACATCACCGCCCGGGTGGCCGCGGAAGACGTCAGGGTGATCGCCGCAGAGGGCAGGCTGGTCGGCCCGGGCACGGTACGGGCGGGTGATGAGGAGATCAGGGCGGACGCCATCCTGATCGCCACTGGGGCGCTGCCCCGGGTGCTGCCCGGCGCGGAGCCCGACGGCGAGCGCATACTGACCTGGCGGCAGCTCTATGACCTGACCGAGATACCGCGGGACCTGATCGTGGTCGGCTCCGGCGTCACCGGGGCCGAGTTCGCCAGCGCCTACCAGGCGCTCGGCTCGCGGGTCACCCTGGTGTCCTCCCGGGACCGGGTGCTGCCGCAGGAGGACGAAGACGCGGCCGGCCTGATCGAGGACGTCTTCCGCCGCAGCGGCATGACGGTGCTCGGCCGGTCGCGCGCCCAGGCTGTCCGCCGGGACACCAGCGGCGTCACCGTGACCCTGGAGGACGGCCGGACCGTGACCGGCAGCCACTGCCTGCTGACCGTGGGCATGATCCCGAGGACCGCGGGCTGCGGCCTGGACGCGGCCGGGGTGAAGGTGGACGCGCACGGTTTCATCGAGGTCGACCGGGTGTCCCGGACGTCGGTGCCCGGCGTGTACGCGGCGGGGGACTGCACCGGCGTGCTGATGCTGGCCTCGGTCGCCGCCATGCAGGGCCGGATCGCCATGTGGCACGCCCTCGGTGAGGCGGTGGGGCCGCTGCGGCTCGGCCACGTCGCGGCGACCATCTTCACCGACCCGGAGATCGCCACCGTCGGCGTCTCGCAGCGCGCGGTCACCGCCGGTGAGGTCTCCGCCCGGGTGCTGAAGCTGCCGCTGGCCACGAACCCGCGAGCCAAGATGGCTGGCTTCCGCGACGGTTTCGTCAAGCTGTTCACCAGCCCGGGCATCGACGTCGTCCTCGGCGGAGTGATCGTGGCCCCGCGGGCCAGCGAGCTGATCCTCGCCGTCTCGGTCGCGATGGAGCAGCGCCTCACCGCCGAGCAGCTGGCGCACACGTTCGCCGTCTACCCGTCCCTGTCCGGCAGCATCACCGAGGCGGCCCGCAAGCTGATGGAGTTCACGCCGGACAGCCTCTAGCCCCGCCCCGCTAGCCCGGCCCTCAGCGCGAGGGGCGCCCCGGGTGGGGATCGTCCGGGGCCTCGAGGCCGTTCCGATGCAGCCGGGACACCCGGATCTCGCTGGCGTACAGCGCGACGATGCCCACGCTGCAGATCAAGAACAGCCCGGGCACCGCGAGGCGAATCCACAGCGCACCGGGAAGCAACGCGAGCGCGGCCGCGAACGGCAGCGTCACGATCAGGTGGCGGACGATCAGCCGGCCGCGCCAGTCGGCGTCGGTGAGCTCGTGCCGGACCCACTCCCGGTTCCGGTCCGGCAGCCGGGCGCCGAGCGCGAACCGCACCTGCCCTCCCACGCCCGGGTCACCCGGTAGCCTGCCCACCGGTGATCAGTCCGCAAGCTCGCAGATGGCCGCGCCCGCGGCGACCGTCTGGCCCACCTCGACGGACAGGCCGGTGACCGTGCCGTCCTTGTGCGCCGTCAGCGGCTGCTCCATCTTCATCGCCTCCAGGACGACCACCACGTCGCCGGCCGACACGTGCTGCCCTTCGCCGGCCGCGATCTTGATGATCGTGCCCTGCATAGGGCTGACCAACGTATCCCCGCCTCCGGCCGGGGCGGATCGCCGGCTGCGAGAGGCGCCCCGAGCCCGTTCGGCCCCGGCAGAGGCGGTACTGGTACGGCGGGACCCGCCGAACGAGGCCGGTACCGCCACCTCAAGCCGTTTCCCGCCCACCTCGACCGTGATCGTCTCACGATTCGGCGGGGCACCCGCCTCGGCCACCTCCTGGACCGGCATCGGGGCGGCGAATTCGGTCTCGATCCAGCGGGTGTGCACCCGCAGCGGCCGGCCGGCGAACGCGGGATCCGCGACCACGGCCCGGTGGAAGGGCAGCACGGTGGGCATCCCGCCGACCTCGAACTCGGCCAGCGCGCGGGCCGAACGCTGCAGCGCCTCGGCCCGGCTCGCGCCGGTCACGATCAGCTTGGCGATCAGCGAGTCGAACACTTGCGGGACCGTCATCCCGGCCGCGTACCCGGCGTCGAGCCGCACACCGGGCCCGGACGGCGGGTTCCAGGCGGTAATGGTGCCCGGGGCGGGCAGGAAGTTGCGGGCCGGATCCTCGGCGTTGATCCGGAACTCGATCGAGTGCCCGCGAGCCGGCGGGTCGTCGTAGCCGAGCGGCTCGCCCTCGGCGATGCGGAACATCTCGCGCACCAGGTCGATGCCGGTGACCTCCTCGCTGACCGGGTGCTCGACCTGCAGCCGGGTGTTGACCTCCAGGAAGCTGATCGTGCCGTCCTGGCCGACGAGGAACTCGCAAGTGCCGGCGCCCACGTAGCCGGCCCGCCGCAGGATGTCCTTGGAGGACCGGTACAGGGTCTCGGTCTGCGCCGCGGACAGGAACGGCGCCGGCGCCTCCTCGACTAGCTTCTGGTGCCTGCGCTGCAGCGAGCAGTCCCTGGTCGAGACGACCACCACGTGGCCGTGCGCGTCGGCCAGGCACTGCGTCTCCACGTGCCGCGGCCGGTCCAGGTACCGCTCGACGAAGCACTCGCCCCGGCCGAACGCCGCGGTGGCCTCCCGGACCGCCGACTCGAACTGCTCGGCGACCTCCTCCTCGCGCCAGGCCACCTTCAGCCCGCGGCCGCCGCCGCCGAACGCGGCCTTGATCGCCACCGGGTAGCCGTACGCGCAGGCGAACGCCAGGACCTCGGCGGCGCCGCTGACCGGATCCGGAGTGCCCGGCGTGAGCGGCGCCCCCGCCTCGAGCGCGATGTGCCTGGCCTTCACCTTGTCGCCGAGCGCCTCGATGGCCTGCGGCGGGGGGCCGATCCAGGTCAGGCCCGCCGCCGTGACCGCCCGGGCGAAGTCGGCGTTCTCCGCCAGGAAGCCGTAGCCGGGGTGGACCGCGTCCGCGCCGGACTCCAGCGCCACCTTAATGATCTTCTCGATGTCCAGGTAGGTATCCTGGCTGGTCGCCCCGCCCAGCGCGTAGGCTTCGTCGGCCATCTTCACGTGCAGCGAGTCCAGGTCGGGCTCGGCGTACACGGCCACGCTGCCCAGCCCGGCATCGCGGCAAGCCCGCACGACCCGCACGGCGATCTCGCCGCGGTTCGCGATCAGCACCTTGCGCACTGCGGCCTCCCTGGTTCCTGCTGCGCAGAGTCTAGATCAGGTATGAACAGAGGTAAGAACCCGAGGATCCCGCGAGCGGTGCGAGTTTGTCTCCCGCTGGACGCCCTTCCTCAACCGAAGTGTGACCTCGGGTACGTAGAGTAAGCGTCAGACGGTTGGGAAACCGTCGCTTTGGGGCTCGGGCTTTCGGTGGCCGTCAGCACATGGATCTGCGCGACGGCGACTTTTCGTTACGACGAGATAACAAAAGCGTGACTAAGCAATCCGCTTTTGCCCGGCGTGCGTTGAGTACTTCAGAACAGCGGGGCGGAACGGAAGGAGGCCAGGTGCGCCTGGTCATCTTGGAGCGCCGAGTATGAGCGTGCTTGGCATGCTGGCGTGGTGCGCGGCGGCGGTGAGCCTGTGGCTCGGCGCGCGCCGGTACGACAGCGCCGTCGGGCGGGCCTATCGGTGGCTCGCGGCCGGCGCCGCGCTGTACTGCGCCGGGCTGGTCATCCAGGGCATCCTCGGCGGCACGCTGAACCCCGCGCCCGGCCTGTCGTTCACCGACCTGCCGTCGCTGCTGGCCCTGGCCGCCGCGGCGGTCGGCATCGCGATGCTGGCCACGGCCGAACGAGAGGGCGGCAGCAGCCCGCACCGGTTCCCGGCGGGCCGGCCGGCCAGGCCGGACGGTCCGGAAGGAGCCGAGGGCCCGGCGGGCTCCGGGGATTCGGTCCTGCCGGGGCTCGCGGACGGCTACGTCATGGCGGTCGCCCTGCTGGTGATCGGCTGGATCACGCTGTTCAGCGGCGAATTCCACCGGTCGGGTGAGCGGCCGGGCACCTTCCTGCTGGCCCTGATCCACCCGCTGGTGGATCTGGCCGTGCTCGGCGCGCTGCTGCCCATGGTCACAAGCGCCTGGCGGCGGGTGACGCTGCCCTATCTGTCCCTGCTCGCCGTGGCTGTCGGCGATGCCCTGGCCGTCAGCCAGCGGGTGTCCGGCGGCCACCTGGGCGTCGCGGCGCAGCTGATGCCGGTGGTCGCGGCCCTGCTGCTGGGCCTGGCTCCGTGGCGGGTGACCGCGGCCAGCTGGAGCCGCCGGACGACGGGCTCGGCGACGGCGACCGTCATCGCCGCGCTGGCCGCGTCCGTGGCTACCTTGGTGGTGATCGGGAACGGCCTGGCCGGGGCGCCGGCCTCCGGGGTTGCGCTGGTCGTGGCGGGCGGCGCCGGGGTGCTCGTGCTGGCCGCGCGGGTCTTCATGCTCGTCAGGGAGAACGGGGACGTCCTCGGGATATGGCGGGAGTCCAGCCGGAGCCTGCGGGATCTCGCCAACCGGACCAGCGACGTCGTACTGGTCTGCGATCTGGACGGCGCGATCAGGTACGCGAGCCCGGCGGTCCAAGACTACGGCTACCAGCCCGGGGCGCTGGCTGGCCGGCGGCTGCTTGATTTCGTCCACCCGGAGGACCGGTCCGCCGCGCTCGCGTCGGTCCGGCTCGCGCTCGGCGGGTACGACCCCGCGGGGCTGGCCGGGCCCTCGGCGGGTGAGTCGCCCGAAAGGGCCGAGGGATCCGGGCGGTTCCCGGTCCGGGTCCGGGCCGCCGACGGGACGTGGCGGCACATCGAGTCCACCGTGCTGCGCTACCAGGCGCCCGATGAGCCTATCCAGATGCTCGTCACCGCCCGCGACGTGAGCGACCAGGTCGCGCTGCGCCAGCAAGTCACGCACCTGACCTTCCACGACGGGCTGACCGGGCTGCCGAACCGCGCGTACATCGAGGAGCGCACCAGGGACGTGCTGCGGGACGCCGCGGTAGCCCGGCGGACCGGCGTCATCTTCCTCGACCTGGACCGCTTCACCGCGGTCAACGACTCGGTCGGCCACGGCGCGGGTGACCTCGTGCTGGCGCAGGCCGCCCGGCGGCTGCGCGCCGCTGTCCCGGTCCACGACGCGGTGGCCCGCTGGGGTAGCGACGAGTTCGCCGTCCTGGTCGAGAACACCGGGAACGCCCAGGATGTGACCGAGATCGCCGAGCGGCTGGTCGGGGCGGTCGCCGCGGAGCCGTTCCAGGTGGCCGACCAGCAGATCGCGCTGACCGCGAGCGTGGGCGTCGCGCTGGCCGACGTGGACCCGCCCGGGCTCGTGCTGCGCAATGCGGACGTGGCCATGTCGCGGGCGAAGGACCTCGGCGGCGACCGGGTGGAGGTCTACGCCGCGCATATGCACGCGGATGTGGTCCGCAGGCTGGAGATCGTCAGCGACCTGCAGCGGGCCGTCAGCAACGGCGAGCTCAGGCTGCAGTACCAGCCGATCGTAGACCTGCCGACCTCGTGCGTGGTCGGGGCCGAGGCGCTGGTCCGCTGGTGGCGGGGCGACCAGATGGTCGCCCCGGGGGAGTTCCTCGGCGCGGCCGAGGAATCCGGCCTCATCGTGCCGCTCGGCGAGTGGGTGCTTCGCGAGGCGTGCGCGCAGGGCGCTTCCTGGAACATCGGCGTCGCGGTGAACCTGTCCGCCCGGCAGATCACCGCGCCCGCCTTCAGCGCGCGGGTGGCCGCGATCCTCACAGAAACCGGGCTGCCGCCCGAGGCGCTCACCGTCGAGGTGAACGAGCGGATCCTGGTCGAGGAGGACGGGCTGATCATCGAGCGGCTCGCGGACCTGCACCGGCTGGGCGTCCGGATAGCCATCGACGACTTCGGCACCGGGTACGCTTCGCTGGCCTTTCTGCGTCAGCTGCCGCTGGACATCATCAAGATCGATCCCTCGTTCGTGGCCGGCCTCGGCCACGACGACACGCTCACCCTGCTGACCAGGACCGTGGTGCAGGTCGGCCGCGACCTCGGCCTGCGGGTCATCGCCGAGGGCATCGAGCAGCCGCGCCAGCTCGCCGCGCTGCGCGAGATGGGCTGCTGCTACGGCCAGGGATTCCTGGTGGCCAGGCCGATGGACGCCGCTGGCGTGGAGGCCCTGATCAGGACATCCGACGATTCTCCAGACGGGCCGCATGAGCGGCCCGTCTCGGAATGTGAGACAACTCCCGTCAGCGGTTGACGTTCCGATTCCGGATGGCAGTAAGGTGTAACCCGTGGACCATCCGCAGATTCTCGTACTTGGCCGGCGCGCAGGCAGCTGACCAAGCAGCTCACTGCGCGCTCCCCTCGACTGCCGTCCGGCACGAGGGGATTTTTTATGCCGCCGGATCCGAGCCAATGGAGACTTACCGATGACCGAGCAGATGACGGGCCGCAACGGACCCGCAGGCACGGAGCGGCCCGCTGGGGCCGATCCGAGGACTGCAGGACCTTCGGGTCCCAGCCCGCGGGACCTGGCCGCCCGCTCGCCACATCACCCGTCCGCGCGCGCCGCTGACCAGCCGCGCCCGGCCGAAAACGCCCTAGTCGCCCCAGTGCCAGCCAGTCCGGTGCCGGCCGTCCCGGTACCGGCCGTCCCGGTGTCGGCCAGCCCGGCGCAGGACGTCCCGGCCCAGGACGTCGGGTCCGAGCCGCCGCGCGCGCACGTCACCAGCCCGGGCAAGGTGCGGGCCACCGGGGCGCAGGCGCTGGTGTACGCGCTCGAGCGGGTCGGCGCGGACGTAGTGTTCGGCATTCCGGGCGGCGCCGTCCTGCCGGCCTACGACCCGCTGCTCGACTCCAAGATCATCAGGCACATCCTGGTCAGGCACGAGCAGGGCGCCGGCCACGCGGCCACCGGGTACGCACAGGCCACCGGCCGCATCGGCGTGTGCATGGCGACCAGCGGCCCGGGCGCGACGAACCTGGTGACGCCGATCGCCGACGCCTACATGGACTCGGTGCCGATCGTGGCCATCACCGGGCAGGTGCCGAGCAGCCTGATCGGCACCGATGGCTTCCAGGA
>JBAUAY010001212.1:0-3863 GCA_049676235.1 Streptosporangiaceae bacterium | reverse complement strand
CTGGCGAGGGTGTTCCAGGACGGGATCGGCAGGCACCCGGAGGACTGGCACATGCTGCAGAAGGTGTTCGTCGCCGATCTCGACCCCGGCAGGCTGCGCGCCGCCGGCCAGCCACCGCGGCCCGCCGGGTAACAGCGCCGCGGAGACACCCGTCCCGGTTGAGAATCTTGATCTTGTCTATGCGGCAGTATCGCGAGGTCAGCATCGAGTGCCCGGTACCTTTGCGCTGCCCGCCGGTCCCGCGTCGCCAGCGGCAGCCCGTGCCCGGCCGCAGCCGCCGCCGCGAGCGTGTCGTACACCGCGCCCCCGGCAGTGCCAAGTCCGGCGAGCCTGCCGGGAAGCTGGTCCGCCGCCCGGTGCGGCCGAGCTGAATCGCAGCGGGCTCGGCGGCCCCGCGGGCGTGCCGGATCGGGTGAGGAACACGAAGCTGACGTATCCGATCCCGCCACGGATCTCGCCCCGGCACGCTGCCCGGCTGACGGCCGGCCGGCGAGCAGAACCCCTGGGCGCCCCCCGAGGGCGGGTGGCGGCAGGGCCCGCAAGCGGCCAGACCGCTGGCCGCCGGAAGCACCGGCGGGCGCCAGCCTTACAGAATGTTCCATCTGGCCTATCCCACGCGAGTCCTTCGACAAGCGCGCAACCGAGCAGAACGGCGGATCTCGTGCGTTAACCGCAACCAGCGAGCGTAACGCAGCGTGACAGCCGATCCCGGGCGTGGGCGGCCTGATCGAATCGGAGCGGCTGCCGGATCGGCTGACCGCGCGGATAACCACGCGCAGGTATTCGCTTCTGCGTACCTGGCGGAATGGTCGGTGACCCGCGCGCTGACGCCGCCAGGGTGATCGCCGGGGCGGCTACGCTCTTTCGAGTTCTGCTTTGCTCAGTCGTGGTGAGCATTGCCGGCGTGTGCCTCGGCGTATTTCTTGACTGCCGCCATGGTCCGCAGGTTTTCCTTGTCGAAGCTGCTGATGATCAGTCTGCGGAGGGGGCGGGTGATGGCGGGCATGGAGATGTCCAGGACCAGCCAGCGGCTCGCCCGGGTGCTGGCGTTCTCTGGCTCGAATGAGTAGTGAATGTGCACGTCAACCGTGGCCCGCAGCTGGGTCACCGCGATGGTGTGGTGGAAGTCCAGCGATCCCGGGGGCTGGAAGCCCGTCACGGTGCCCCACCAGTCTTTGCCCGGCTCATCCGGCTTCCCGTCGTGATAGCGGCTGCCCAGCTGAACGGGGTAGGGCTCGACGTCGGTGGTCCTGCCGAACTGCTGGGAGCCGGGCAGCCACCGGCCGTAGTTAGGCATGTCGGCAAGCAGCTCGAACAAGACGCCGGGCGGCGCAGCGACCTGGGAGGTGTAGAGCTTGTGCCATTGAGAGGCCGGCATGTCCGTACTTTCTGGTCGGGTCTGGCACAGGCGTCATTCTGGGTAAGTCGCTGCTCGCGGAATCTGGACGCTGGTTTCGGCCGGTGCCGTTGGCTGGCGGCCGGCCCCAGCCTGTCTGGCGCGCCTGCGCGCTGACGCACGCTGCGGGACGGTGGCGAGTTTCCCATACAGGCCTGTGGCAGCGGCAACCGGGTGGAGTGATGCGTTCACCGAGCGGGCAGATGAGCCGGCCACGGCTCACAGCCACCCGAAGTACCGGGCCGAAGGAGCGCCCGTGGACCCGGCCGTGTTCATCGGGCCGTGTTCATCGGAACGCGCCCGATCGACCCGATCTGTACGGTAACGGACCGCCGTCAAGTCGATCTCGATGGCGCGCCGAACGGCGGTTCACGCTCTGGTTGAGGCTGCGGTCTGTGACCGGGTGCGGTGCGAGCTGCCGCCTGGCGGCCGTGGCCGCCAGGCGGTGGAGGAGCTCCAGCCCTCACACGGTTACCTGGCGACGATATAGGTCGCGTGCCGGTCCAGGCTGCCGCGGGCCCGCTCGTACCGGATCGTGGTGCGCGGGTCCGCGTGCGATGCCGCCTCTTGCACATCCCGCAAGGGCACTGCGGCGTCCAGGGCGGCCGTGATGAAGGCGTGCCTTAGTGTGTGGGGCGTGACGGGCTTGCCGATCCTGGCGCGGCGGGCGGTCTTGCGGACGATCCGCCCGGCGCCGTGCCGGTCCAGCCGCCGCCTGTCCGCGGCCAGGAACACCGGCCCGCCGGTCCGTTCGCCGATGGCCAGGTCGATCGCACGGGCGGTCCGCGGCGCCAGCGGGATGGTGACGACCTTGCCGCCCTTGCGCGTGATCGTCAGCGTCCGGTGCCCGCGCTCCAGCCCCAGGTGCTCGATGTCCGCGCCGGTGGCCTCGGAGACCCGCAGGCCGTTGAGCGCGAGCAGGGAGATCAGCGCATGCTCTGCCGGCGGGCCGAGCCCGGCGACCAGTATGGCGCCGAGCTCGTTGCGGTCCAGTGCGGTCGCGTGGGACTCGTAGTCCACCCGCGGCCGCCGGACATGCGCGGCTGGCGAGTGCTCCAGGAAGTCCTCCTCGACCGCGTACTTGTAGAACCCGGCGATAGTGGACAGCCGGCGGGTGACCGTGGCGCGGGCCCGTCCCCTGGTCTCCAGGTCGCGGGCGAAGCTTTCGATGTTGCCGCGGCGGACGGCGAACAGGGCCAGGGAACGGGCGCGGCACCAGGTAGTGAACCGGCGCAGGTCCAGAGCGTAGGCGTCGCGGGTCAGGCCGCGGTACCCGGCCAGGTACCCGGCGAGGGCGAGCCGCTCGCCGTCGGTGAAGGCGGGCTGGATCGTGGCGAGCGCGGTGGATGGGGCGGCAGTGGTCATCGGGGTACCTCCCGGCCGGGCTGGAACCGGGAGACTGGGCCAGTCCGGTCCCAGCGGTTAAGCGGAAACCCACCGTAAGCCGGCCTGATCCGGTCACGCTATGCCACGAACGAGCGAACGCCGGGGCCCGGGATGCCTGGTGAGAAATGCTCCAGACCGATGCTCCTATGTTTGTCAAGGCTTTCTTTCGGTTTCGGTTTTTCGGTCGTGAGGCCCGGTAATTGATGCAGTGCTGGGTGCGGACAAGACAGGGATGATCCACTCCGGGTATGGAGGGAAAGCTCTTATTAGGTCACGCTCAGCGGGTCTGTCGTGCCCCGGGGACGGCCGGCGGATCGTTCGCAGGCCAGCAAGTGCGGCAGCCGATTAGCGGGCCAGGCCGCTCCCGGGAGTGTGCGTTAGCCGGCGGTGGCGCGGAGGTGGGGATAGACCTCGCGGGCGACGTACCGCTTGAGGCAGCGGATGATTTCCTTCTTGGATTTTCCTTCGGCTGTGCGGCGTTCGACGTAAGCGCGGGTCGCCGGGTCAGAGCCCATGCGGGTGAAGACGATCCGCCACAGGGCGTGGTTGGCCTGGCGGTCGCCCGGGTTGAGGCGGCGGCGGACGGTCTTGCCGGAGGATGCCGGGATGGGGGCGGCGCCGCACAGGTGCGCCCAGGCGGCCTCGCTGCGCAGTCGTTCCGGGTGGTCCCCGGCTGCGATGAGCAGCAGCGCCGCGGTGTTGGGGCCGATCCCGTAGAGGGCGAGCAGCCCGGGGGCGCGGGCGGCGACGAGGGGGCCGATGAGCTCATCGAGGCGCTCGAGCTGGCCGTCGAGGAACTCCGCGCGCCGTCCGAGCTCACGCAGCGCGATGCGGGTGGCGTAGCCGACGGTACTGCCGGGCCGGGGGCGTAGCGAGGCCAGCTCGGCGACCAGGGCAGCCGCGGTGTGCCCGGTGAAGCGGGCCCGCAGGTCATCGGGGCCGGTCAGGACCAGTGCCCTGGCCTGGTTGATGGTCTGGGTGCGTTCGCCGGCGGCGCTGCGCTTGGCGACCATCAGCGCGCGGATCGCCTCAACCGCGCCGTCCCGGCCTCTGGACGCGCCGCGGGCCCGGCCTGACTGGG
>JBAUAY010001211.1:0-2912 GCA_049676235.1 Streptosporangiaceae bacterium | reverse complement strand
CAGCGCCTGGCCCTGGCGCCCGGCTCGATCAGTCCGTTACCGGGGTCAGGCCACGGCCGGTGAGCAGGAAGGCGCCAGGGTCCGGGCTGTCGCTGGTGACCAGTTCCAGCACGCTGCGCCCGGCTTGCTCAGCCGTGAGCACAGGCTCGAACTGCCGGACGTACGCGGCGGTATCCAGGCCCGCCCGGCTGGCGTACCCGGCCACCGCGGCCGCACCGAGATCGGTCGCCGGGGTCAGCTGCGGCAGCACCGCGATGAACCTGATGCCCAGACCGGCGCGGGCCGACTCGTCGGCCGCGTAAGAAGCGATGAACCTGACGGTGGCCTTGGCCCCGGCATAGCCTCCGGACAGCGGCGAGCCGCGCAGCGCCGCGCCGCTGGACATCGCGATGACCACGCTGCCCGGGTTGAGCGGGCCGAGCAGCGCCTCGCGGGTCCAGTGAAACACGTGCTGCACGTCGACCTCCCAGTTCCGGCTGAAGGTCTGCCAGGTCTGGTGCTGGAGCGGGCGGGCCAGCGGGGACGCCCCGGCGTTGAGCACCAGGATGCCCGGCCGGTGCGCGTCGATGAGCTGGCCGGCCACGACGGGATCGGTGGCGTCGGCGCTGACGGGCGTTATCGAGCCACCGAGCTGAGCGGGCAGCGCGGTGAGCCGGCCGCCGTCGCGGGCCACGGCGATCACGTCCGCGCCGGCCGCGCTGAGCGCCGCCGCGATGCCGCGGCCCAGACCCCGGCTGGCTCCGGTAACAAGCGCGGTCGTTCCCGAGATGTCTTTCATCGGATTTCCTCCTGAGCGGATTTGGATGGGGCGAGGGCAGCGATCGGTACGCCGACGGCGGCCACCGCCGCGGCGACCCATTCGGCGGGCCGGAACCCGTTGATGAACGCGGCCGGGGAGGCGTAGCTGCCGCGGGCGGCGAACACAGCGGCGAGGATCGCGATGCCGAACACCCCGCCGAGCGCGTTCAGCGCGTTATTGGTGCCTGCCGCCACGCCGACGTCGCCGGGCGGGACGGAGGCGGTGACCGCGTTGGCGACCGTGGGGAAGCACATCGCGATGCCGATGCCGGCGATGATCAGTGGCGCGACCAGGGTGCCGTAGCTGACTCCCGGCCTGACCACGGCGGCCAGCCAGCCCAGTCCAGCGGCCTGCAGGGCCAGGCCGGAGAACATGAACGGCCGGTTGCCGATCCGGTCGGCGAGCGCGCCGGCCACTGGTGCTACCAGCATCGGCATGGCCATCCAGACCAGGATCCGCAGGCCCGCGCCGAGCGGCGAGTAGCCGAGCCCGATCTGGAACAGCTGGGTGATGAAGAACAGCGATCCGATCAGTGAGATGAACTGGAAGAAGATCACCCCGTTTGCGGTGGCGAAGCCGCGGCGGCGGAAGTAGGCCAGCGGCAGCATCGGGTACCGGGCCCGGCGCTCCCAGGCCACGAAGGCAACCATGAGGATCACCCCGGCGGCGAGCGCGCCGGTCACCTCGGCGCTGACCCAGCCCACCGCGGGCGCGCGCACCGCGGCCCAGGTCAGCGCGAGCAGCCCGGCCCCAGCCAGCACCAGCCCAGCGATGTCAAGCTGCGGTCGCGGGCCGCGGCTCTCCCGCAGCCGCGACGCCGACAAGGCCGCGACGCCGAGCCCGACCGGGACGTTGAGCCAGAAGATCCACTGCCAGGAGATGCCCTGTACGACGGCACCGCCGACTATCGGCCCCGCGGCCACGCCCAGGCCAGTGATGCCGCCCCAGATACCGATCGCGGCGCCGCGCTTCTCGACGCCGAACGCATTGCTGATCAAGGTCAGCGTCAGTGGCACCATCACGGCTCCGCCGGCGCCCTGCACGACCCGCGCCGCGATGAGCAGGCCGGCCCCCGGCGACAGCGCGGCCAGGATCGAGCCGACGGTGAACACCACCAGCCCGAGGACGTACATGCGGCGGCGGCCGAACCGGTCGCCCAGCGCGGCGCCGGTCAGCATCAGGCAGCCGAGGGCCAGGTTGTAGGCGTTGATCGTCCATTCCAGATCCGCCAGGCTGGCCCCGAGCTGCGTGCGCATCGTCGGCAGCGCCGTCGCCACCACCACCACGTCGAGCGCGGACATAAACGCGCCCAGCCCGGCCAGGGCCAGCGTCCATCGCCTGCGTGCAGGCGTCATATCCGCAGGTACGCGGCGGTCGGCCAGCGCTATGGCTGGCCCGGTCGCGCTCGTCAATTCCGGCATTGCCGTTCTCCGTTCTGCGTTCTCCGGTTGTCCTTCAGCCGTACAGATCCGGGTATGCACGCGAACTGAACTGCCTGCGGCCGGTGAGTTTTCCTGCCGGGCGGGATCTGTACTGGTGAGGGCGCGCGACACGGGGTGCGCGGCTGGGAAACGGAGCAGCGATGCCAGCGATAGCGAAGGCGCGAGATGATATAGCCATGCCAGGCAGCGACGAGTTCGCGCGGCTGACCGACCCGTTCCGGGGTGAACTGCTGGCTCACTGCTATCGCATGCTCGGCTCGGTCCACGATGCCGAGGACCAACTGCAGGAAACCCTGATGCGAGCCTGGCGCTCCTATGGCGAGTTCGAGGGCCGCTCGTCGCTGCGGACCTGGTTGTACCGGATCGCGACGAACGTGTGCCTGCGGGCGCTGGAGACCCGCGCTCGGCGGCCGCTGCCATCCGGTCTGGGCGCGCCGGGCGAGGATCCGGCCGGGCCGCTGCCCGTAGCCCAGCCTGAGGTCCCGTGGCTGCAGCCCATCCCGGATGCGCTGCTGAGCGCCGGGACTGGGGATCCCGCTGAGATCGCCGCGTCCCGGGCCGGCGTGCGACTGGCCCTGATCGCCGCCATGCAGTACCTGCCGGCCCGCCAGCGCGCCGTGCTGATCCTGCGCGACGTCCTCGGCTGGCGGTCAGCCGAGGTAGCCGGGCTG
>JBAUAY010001210.1:0-2241 GCA_049676235.1 Streptosporangiaceae bacterium | reverse complement strand
GCCGGTGAACATCAGCCCTTCGGTACCCGGCTGGATCACAGTCTTGCCGGGGAAGTAGGAGCGCTCGAACTCGAAGCCCAGCGACTCCAGCCAGCCGAAGTGCTCAACGGACCCCTCGCAGTAAGCGCGGATCTTGTCGTGCTCGGGCTCCTTCGAGACCGCGACCAGGTACTTGTACATCTCTTCAGCGGAGTCCTCGTGACCGGTCGCCTGCTGCACCGCCGTGCCCCCGCCGAGGTAGAAATGCCCGCCGGCCAGGCAGGTGGTCCCGCCGTGCACAGCAGCCCGCTCAAGCAGCAGGACCCGGACGCCGGCCCGGGCCGCCTCCCGGGCTGCGCTTCCGCCGGCGATGCCGAAGCCGATGACCACCACGTCGTAGCGTTCGGTGCCCTCAGCCAGCACCGACGCCGGGAGGGGCGCAGGTGGTGCCGAACGAGGATGGTTCATGTCGCGGTGTCAGCTCAAGAATCGGCCCGCGATGCGGTCAAGGTGGACCTCGACCGCCTCGGCAGGGGCGTCCGGCGGTCCCCGCAGGAGCTCGGCGGCGCCGGCCGCAGGCCAGCGGCTTCCCGCTTGACGGGGCTGCGGGTTGTGCTCAGGGACGATGCCGTGACGCATGACACAAGACTAGAACGTGTTTCAGTTCATGCGAAGATCAGGCAAGTCGTCGACCCGGCACCTGGGAGTTGATCGCATTTCCCGCGGTTGCCATGGTTGTCCCTGAGCTGGGCCGGCCGGCGAGCGTGCTAGGGTGCGGCGATGGTTTCGGCGTCGGCTGGCGGGCCCGCGCCGCGCGGCTGCTGCTGGGGCGGGATCGCGGACCTTCAGCGAACCGCCGCTGGATCATCGAGAAAGGCATGACGGTGGGCACACCTGGCGCGAGCATCCCGATCGGGGTTTACCGTGGGCGCGGCTGCGGGAGCTCCGCGATCGGCGTCTACGAGGACTTTATCGGCCGTGAAGTGCAGAACGTTGTTGACTTCATGGTCGAGCAGCCCACCTCGTGGGCGCAGTTTGAGAACGGGAACCTGACCAGCACAGCCGACGTGAGCGTGTGGCAGAACGCGCTCGGGCAGCGGCAGCTAGTGCTTGGCGTCCCCGCCTGCTGCGGGGCGTCGGCTGGCAGTGGCGGCAGGACATGGGCCGACGAGGCCAACGGGGTGAACGACACGCACTGGGAAGCACTCGGCAACCGGCTGATCGGTCTCGGGCTGGGCGGCGCACTGCTGCGCATCGGCCGCGAGTTCAACGGCAACTGGTACCCCTGGCGAGTCGCCGAAGGCGCCCAGGCGTCCTACATCGCCGGGTACAGCCATGTCGTCACGGTACTGCGCGGACTGCCCGGCGCGGCCTTCCAGTTCTGCTGGAACCCCGCTCTCGGTGTCGGCAATCTGACGGCCAAGGGCACTGAGAGCTGCTATCCCGGTGATCGGTATGTCGATGAGATCGGCGTCGATGTCTATGACTGGACGCAGAAGAACAGCGCCGGGACGCAGATCTATCCCGGGAACGCCGCGGCCACAACCACCGGACAGCAGCAGGAAGTGCTCGACACCACGCTGACGAAGCGGGACTCGCTGCGCGACTGGTACTCGGTCGCCCTCCACCACGGCAAGCCCCTGTCGTTCCCCGAATGGGGCCTGGTGCTGTGGAAGACCGGCAGCAGTTATCTCGGCGGCGGCGACAACGCGGTGTTCGTCCGCGCCATGGCCGATTTCATCTCCGGATGCTCGCTGTTCGGCTGGCATGCGATGTGGGAAGACCCGTGGGGCGCCGGTGTCTGCGACCCCGACACCAAGCCCGGGCGGCCGATCCCGGCGCCCGTGAGCCGGGCCGCGTTCCTGGAGGCGTTCGGCTCATGACCCGGCATCGGCGCAGGCGAGCCAGCCATGGCCGGGCGGCTATGCCAGCGCGGCGGCCCTCGCACCGCGCCGGTTGATACCCTCGTTCCATGGACCAGCAACACCTTGCCAACCTGGCGCACCTGCGCCGGGCGCGGGATCTGGTCGATCGGGAGTATGCGCGTCCGCTCGACGTGCCGACCATGGCTCGCCACGCGCTGATGTCGCCGGGGCACTTCTCACGGGCGTTTCGGGCGGCCTACGGCGAGACGCCGTACACCTACCTCATGACCCGGCGAGTGGAACGGGCGATGGCACTGCTGCGTGCAGGCGTGAGCGTGACCGACGCGTGCATGGAGGTCGGCTGCACCTCCCTCGGCTCGTTCAGCTCGCGATTCAC
>JBAUAY010001209.1:0-2766 GCA_049676235.1 Streptosporangiaceae bacterium | reverse complement strand
CACTTCACCCTCGACGCCAAGGAATCCCCGACCCTGGCCCGTCTTGACCTGGCGCTGCGCCAGCGCGAGGATCAGCGGCGCTTCCCCGGCGGGCACCCCGAGAGCTGGAATGCCTGGTGGGAAGCCGTCGCCGCCGACCCGGTGCTGGCCGGTCACGTCGCCGAGCGCAGCCGCCGCCACGTGGGTCACCATGACACGCAGTCCACCCAGCTCGCCACCCATCTCGAGGCCCTGAAAGCGGCTGGCTTCGCCGAAGTCGGTACCCTCTGGCAGCGCGGCGACAACCGTCTCCTGGCCGCCGTCCTGCCGCCAGGCTAAGAGCCCGCACGACCGCTCAAACCAGGGCGAAGCGCCAGAACGATCACTCGCCGCGCCCGGTCGGAGAAATCGCTCGCTCCCGAAGTGGCGGTCAGGGGCGCCGCGCATAGGCGATGTTGACGATCGCGATGGTGACCCAGATGAGCAGGACCATGAACGCCTGCCCGCCGGAATGATTGTCGTGCGATACGACGGCCGTGCCCGCGACGCCGAGGGCCATGGACCCGAGCGCGGTGACCGTCGTCGCCACGTTGCGCTGCCCGGTCGAAGACGGTCGGACCGGTGGCGGCCCCATCTGGTACCCGGGCGGCAGCATGGGACCCATGTAACCCTGATACCCCTGACATCCCTGGTACCCGACCGGTGCCTGATACCCCTGGTATCCGACCGGTGCCTGGTACCCGACCGGTGCCTGGTAACCCTGGTGGCCCGGCACCGCCGATCCCGGCGAGCCAGCATCCCCCGGCCCGGCTGGACCACCCGCACCCGCAGGAGGCCCGGACGCGCCTATGGCCCCGAGCTGCCCGAGCCGCGCCTCTATCCGCTTGTCGATCTCCGCACCAATGCGCTCGACCAGGCCCTCGGCTACCGCATCGTCGTAGCCGGAACCGAGATCGGCGTGCGCGGCCGCGGAGGCGCGGATCTCCGCCTCGTGGTCGCTGCTCATGAGCGCACGCTACAACCTGCCGGGGATCGTCACAAATAAGCCGCAGGTAACGGCGCAGATAACAATCGGTACCGGGCGTAGGCGACGTTGATGACCCCGATCACGATCCAGATCAGCGTGATCAGCACCGCCGCGCCGCCGCTGACCTGGCCCGGGGAGTCGCCCGGGTGAAGCACCGCCGCCGTGGCCCCGATGGCCATGCCCATAGAACCAAGGCCCAGCACCACAGCACCGAACCCGATTCGTCCGGGCACCGGCTCACGACGCAGCCGCGGCCGCGGCGGCGGGCTCTGATAGGGCGCCTGACCATACAGCCGGGCGTCCACTCGCTTGTCGATTTCTTCGCCGATGCGGTCGACGAGGCCCTCGGCTACGGCGGTGTCGTAGCCGGGGCCGAGATCGCGGTGTGCCGCCGCCGAGGCCCGGACTTCATCCCTGATGCTCACGGGGTAAAGCTATCGGCGGGCGGCGCGGAAAACACTGGGGCTAACACCCGCATGTGAGCTCGGGCTGGCCTCAGGGCAGGCCCGGAAGCAGTGCCACCATTTGTTCGGGATACGGATCTTCTGCTGGCACACTGGGGGAGTGCCAGAGTTCCCTACCCCGGATGAGCCGTGCGTGCTGATCAAGCTGGGCGAGATCGTGCTCAAGGGGCGGAACAGGCAGCAGTTCGAACGCATCCTGCACGGCAACATCCGCGTCGCCCTGCGCGACCTCGGCGTGCCGGTCGACCTGCGCCAGCGCGAGGGCGTCATCCTGCTCCGCGTCGCCGACGGCGAGCAGCGCGGCGAGGAGGCCTGGGCGCGGGCCGTGGGCCAGATCGCGGAGCGGATGGGGGACGTGCCCGGCATCGCCCGGGTGTGCCTGCCGCTGCGGGTGGCGAAGACGCCCGAGGCGGTCTCCGCCGCCGCGATGGCGCTGACCAAGGGCAAGTCCGGCACCTTCGCGGTGCGCGCGCGCCGACGCGACAAGCGTTTCCCGCTCACTTCGGGACAGCTGGGCGTGCTGATCGGACGGGAGATCCAGGAGGCGCACGGGCTCGGCGTCAACCTTTCCCAGCCCGATACCACGGTGTTCATCGAGGTGGACCAGGACGAGGTGTTCGTATTCACCGAGGGGATGGCGGGGCAGGGCGGGCTGCCGGTGGGGATGAGCGGCCGCAGTGTGGTGCTCATGTCCGGCGGCATCGACTCGCCGGTGGCCGCCTACCGGATGATGCGCCGTGGGCTCCGCTGCTTTTTCCTGCATTTCTCCGGCATGCCGCTGACCGGCCCGGAGTCGATCTACAAGGCCTACGCGCTGGTCCGCGGGCTGGACCGGTTCCAGGGCGGGTCGCGGCTCTTCGTGGTGCCGTTCGGCAAGGCGCAGCAGGCCCTTAAGTCCTCCGGCGCGGACCGGCTGCTCATCGTGGCCCAGCGGCGGCTGATGCTCAAGACCGGCGAGGCCCTGGCCCGCAGGCTCAGCGCCACCGCTCTGGTCACCGGCGACTCGCTCGGCCAGGTCAGCAGCCAGACGCTCACCAATATCACCGCGCTCGACGACGCGGTGCGGCTACCGATCTTGCGCCCGCTGATCGGCTGGGACAAGACCGAGATCATGGCCGAGGCCCGCCGCATCCGCACCCTGGCCATCTCCGAACTCCCTGACCAGGACTGCTGCACGCTGCTTACCCCGCGCCGCGTCGAAACCCGCGCCCGGATCGACGACCTGCGCCGCATCGAGATCCGCCTGGACGCGGAGGACCTGGCCGAGGAACTCGCCAGGAGCGCGCACGAATACCG
>JBAUAY010001208.1:0-3188 GCA_049676235.1 Streptosporangiaceae bacterium | reverse complement strand
TCATGTCCTCGCCGCGGGCGGCGAAGATCTGCTCGTTGAGCACCCGGTAGCGCTCGTTGGCCGACATGGTCCCCTCGCTCACGTCGTGTTCGGCCAGCGTGGGCAGGATGCCGACCATGACCAGGTGACTGCCCACCGTGCGGGCCCGGGTATCGGCCGCGTTGAGGTCGGCGCGGAGCTCGGTCTCCAGGGTGGCGAGCGCGTCGCCGTCCAGCATCCGGGGCGGCACGTTGATCTCCAGGTTGAACTGGCCGACCTCGGTGGCCCAGACCGGGCTGGCGATCGCGTCGAGCACGTCGGCGTTACGCATCGAGGGCAGCCCGTGCTCGTCGACCAGGTTCAGCTCGATCTCCTGGCCCACCGTCGAGGGATGCTCTTCGAACAGGCGCTCACGCAGCATGCGGGCGAACACGTCGAGCGAGCGCCGCACCTTGTCCCGGTACCTGCGCCTGTCCTCACCGCTGATCTTGATCGCCTGGATGTCACGGCCCACGGAGGCCTCCGCTCAACTGAGAAAACCGAACATGTACTCCTTCTTACCCATTCGCACGCCCCCGGCCCGCAGCCTCCCCGCTTTGTCTGCGGTTCCGGGTGTTATAACACCCGGAACCGCAGACATATCCGGGCGAAGGCGCGGGTCGCCCTCAGGCCGCGGCCAGCCGTGCGCTCTCGTCGCGCACCCACAGGTCGAGCAGGCCGCGCAGGTGCGCGATGAACTTGTCGTGCTCGTGGGCCGGGTACACCGACCGGACCGTCCGGACCAGCAACTGGTCGAAGTCGGCCCCGGCGACCCAGTCCAGCACGATCTGGTCCAGGCGCGAAAGCCTGCTCGCGCAGAAGTCCTGGTAGCGCTCCGTCTCGAAGTAGCCGTCAGCCAGCCCGCGGTACGCGGCCAGCTTCTCCTCGTACGACATCCCGGGCTCATCGGCGATTGCGAAATACCGGTCTGTCTCGGTGTCGAGCTTGGCCTGCCGACCCGTCACCAGCGCGAAGACGCACCACTTGACCAGGGCCTTCATCGCCCAGGGGAAGTAATAGTGCAGGCTGGTGAGCGCGACGTCGGGGCAGGCGTTGGCGTAGTCGATGGGGTAGACCTCGCCGTCGGAGACCAGGGTCTCGCACGAGTTGAACTCCCACCTGAAGAACGCGTTGACCAGCCGGCCGATCGTTACCGCTTCGGCGCCGACCTGCGGGGACAGGAAGCTGTGCTCGACCGCGTAGCGCAGGTGCATGGGCTGGTCCGGCTGGAATTTCATGACCATCGTCTCGGCGCCGATGGACAGCGAGCGGGCGAAGACGTCGTAGTCGATGGCCTTCTGCAGGTGCATGAGCATCTCGCCGCTGGCGTCGTAAGCGGAGTGCAGCTCGGCGGGGTTGTTGATGCGCGAGACGCCGCGCCATGCCCCGCCATCGTAGGGCTTCATGAACAGCGGGTAGCCGATCTGCGCCGCGATGGCGTCCAGGTCGAAGGGCCGGTTGTAACGGGCGGCGGTATAGGCGTACCGATCGTTGTCGACCGGGTTCTTGAACGGCACGAGCACCGTCTCAGGTACCTTGAGGCCCAGCCGCAGCATCGCGCAGTAGGCCGCGTGCTTCTCCATCGACTGGAACGTGAACGGGCTGTTCAGCAGGTACACGTCGTCCATCAGCGCGACCTTCTTCAGCCATTCCCTGGGCACGTAGTACCAGTACGCGAGCCGGTCGATGACCAGGTTGTACCGCGGCCGGTCGCGCAGCCTGAACGGCTCGATGGTGATCCGCTCGCAGTCGAAGGAGTGCGAGCCGGCCGGACCTTCCACCGGTCCGAGCCGGCGCAGGATCTCCTCGAACGCCGTCGGCCAGTCTTCCTCGGTACCGAGCAGCAACCCGATCATGTGCCGGGTGGAGGTCAATGTGGGCTCCCGTCGTCAGCAGAATCGCGGCATATGGTGGGCCAGCTGGGCGCGCCAGGAAGGCCAGTCGTGCGGGACGTCATGCCCCCACAGGTCAAGTTCGCGCCTGAGCCCCTTCTCCTCGAGCAGCGCGGCGAACCGCCTGGTGCTCGCCAGCGCCCCGGTGGTGTCCTCCCATTGGCCCTGGCCGCAGACCAGCAGCAGGCTGAGCTGGTCGCGCAGCCAGTCGAGGTGATCGCCGGCCAGGTGGGCCACGTAGTCCAGCGGGTTGTTGAAGTACGTTTCGTTACCCCGCTCGCCCCAGCCGTTCCACGAGGCGGGGTCGTAGTTGCCGGAGAAGCACATCGCCAGCGGGAACAGGTCGGCCCGCTTGAGGGCGAAGTTGGCCGCGTGGAAGGCGCCCAGGCTGCACCCGAGGGTGATCACGTCGGACTGGCCGCCGCTGTCCTGGTAGATCCACGGCACGACGTCGCCGACGATCCACGACTCGTACCGGCCGTGCCGGCGGGCCCGCTCTTCGATCGGGATGTCAGTGTTGGACCAGGACGCCGCGTCATAGCTGTCCACGCAGTAGAGCTTCAGCCGCCCCGCGTCGATCAGGCCCTCCACCGCGCCGACCATGCCGTTGTTCGCGAAGTCGGCGGCCTGCCCCCGCTCGGAGGGGAACACCAGCACCGGGCGGCCCCAGTGGCCGTAGCGGATGACGGTGCCCGCGGCGCCCAGGGCCGCCGACCATAGGTCGGTCGCTTCGGTTTTCACCCGCATACCTGCCTCACTAGCCGGGTGAGATGCGGGTGGAACGCGTCTCGCCAGGCTGTGTAGTTGTGCATGTCAGGCACCTCAGTCAGTTCCGCCGGGTATCCCCGCGCCCGCAGGGCCCGCTCCATCAGGCGGTTGTTTTCCACGTTCTCCTCAATCGCGCCGCAGGTCAGGACGACGGGCACCCGGCGGTCCGGCAGTATGCCAGATTGGGCGCCGTCATCGGCGCCGCCATCGACGCCGGCCACGAAGCGGACCACGCGCTGGTAGTAAGGAAACCGCCGCTCGTGGGCGTCGAAGCGCGGGCTGAAGAAGCTGCCGGATTGCAGGAACAGCCCGTCGAAGGCGTCCGGGTCGCGGCAGTAGGCGTGCAGCATGGCCAGCCCGCCGAGGCTGGCCCCCATGCCGATCCGGGTCGTGGTGGCCACCCGGCGGGCCAGCGCGGGCAGCACCGCGCCCGCTAGGGCGCGCGCGTAGCGCGTGTTGGCCGAGTACCAGCGATCCCGCGGCCCCGGGCTGAGCAGCGCGGCCAGCAGC
>JBAUAY010001207.1:0-2095 GCA_049676235.1 Streptosporangiaceae bacterium | reverse complement strand
GGCCGGCCGCGCAGCGGCGGCCGGCTGGTCCGCCAGCCGCAGCGGCTGCCCGAGGCGCTGGAACCGGAGGACGTGGCGGCGTTCGTGGCGGATCTGCGGACCTTCCGGGACCGGGCGATCACGCTGGCGATGCTGCTCGGCGGGCTACGCGCCGCGGAGGTCCGGTCGCTGCGGCTGGCCGATGTGGACATGGGGCTGCGCCGGGTGCGGGTGACCGGGAAGGGCGGCAAGGAACGCGTCGTCCCGGTGGACGCCGCGTTCTTCGCCGAGCTGGCTGCCTACCTGCGCGAGGAACGCCCCGCGGCGTGCCGGACGCCGGAGTGCTTCGTGGTGCTGCGCGGCCCGACCGCCGGACAGCCGCTGACCGAGGCCGGCCTGCGCCGGATCTTCCGCACCCACCAGCTGGCCTCGGGGGCGGTGCGGGTGCGGCCGCACCGGCTCAGGCACACGTACGTTATCTGTACCGGCTTTTCGGCCCGAGGCACGACGGAATCCGGGCCTTGCCGCATCGTGCCTCAGAAGTATCTGTCACTCCGTGAGGCACGTACGACAAGGCCGGTACCAGGGTCTTTCTCTCTTCGCTGCTGCTTTTGACCTTACGTGGCTCACGTGCCTCAGTTCCGAAAACGGGCATCTACCAGGCACTTTGCGATTTCCGGTACAGATAACCAAGGGGACCGAGCTCGCCTCGGCGGGCATCGACTTGCTGGCGCTGCGGGAGCTGATGGGCCACGCTAACCCGGAGACGACGGCCGCCTACGTGCACCTGTCACCGCAGACGCTGGCGGCCGAGTACGCGCGGGCCAGGGCGGCCCGGTGAACGCTCCGGCCGCCATCACCCTGCGCCGCCAGGGAGCGCCGGACCTGCTGGTCGCCTACGCTGACGCGGTCGCGGCGCTGCCGCTCAACCCTGACGCCCGGCGGATCCGGCGCAACGCCGCGAGACGGCTGCTGGCCGTGCATCCGCAGCTGGCGGTGTGGATGCGGCGGCCGACCCTGGCTCGGCTGGCCGACCTGAAGCGCACCGGCGCCTGGCCGTTCCTGAGCTGGTGTTTCGCGGAAGGCCACCTCACGCCCGACCTGGATCTGCTGCTCGCCAAGACTCCCGGTGACCTTTACCTGCAGTGGGCGGCCCGGCATCCCGGTGACGTGCAGCAGATCACCGAAGTGGCGCAACGGTTCGGGTGGAGCGCGAACTGGACCCGGGATGTCTGCCGCGGCGGGCTCGCCCTGATCTGCCTGACCGCGGGCACGACCCTCAGCCAGCTCAGCGACGGCGACTTCGCCGCGTTCGCCCAGGCGCTGGCGGAGGCGCCCAGCGCGGGCCACCACACCTGGGTGCACAACTCCTCCCGCGCGTTCAGCCTGCACCAGGCCTGCTATGAGCTGCGGATCTGCCAGCACCCGCCGCGGCAGGCCAGGCCCGGCCAGGCGACCATCGCCCAGCGGGTGCAGGCGATCAGCCAGCCCGGCATCCGCGCGGCCGCGCTGCGCTACCTGACCACCGTGGCTGCCACGCTGCGGCCTAACACGGTCGGCCTGCGTGCCGACAGCCTGATCGTGTTCTCCGAGTATCTTTCTGCCGCTCATCCGGACGTCCGCAGCCTGACCCAGCTCACCCGGGAGCACATCGAGGGATTCCTGGCTCACAACCACAAGCGGCCCTGGCGCGGCCGGGTCGCCCGCGATCAGCCCGTCTCCGCGGTGGTCAGCAAGCGGACCGTCATTGACCTGCGCTGCTTCTTCGACGACCTGGCGCTGTGGGGGCATGCCGAGCGGCCGCCCGCGCGGCTGCTGTTCCCTGCCGATATCCCCCGGCTGGACCGGCCGCTGCCCCGCGCCCTGCCACCGGACGCCGACCGGGACCTGATGGCGGCCATCGGCGAGCTGGCCGACCCGTTCGCCCGCACCGGGCTGACCGTGCTGCGCGGCACCGGCATCCGCCTAGGCGAGCTGCTCGACCTCGAGCTGGACTGCATCTGGGACTCCGCCAGCCACGGCAGCTGGCTGAAGGTCCCGCTCGGCAAGCTGGCCACCGAGCGGACCGTGCCGCTCGACGAGCCCACCCTGGCCGCCCTGGACGAATGGATGACCC
>JBAUAY010001206.1:0-3178 GCA_049676235.1 Streptosporangiaceae bacterium | reverse complement strand
AACTTCACGCCCATCCAGCCGTGGCATTCGTTGCCGCCCCGGTAGCTGCGCGCCACCACCGTGTCGGCGAACGCGAAGAAACAGCTGGAGTCGCCGCGCTCCTCACCGAGCCGCTCGACGTTGAGCTGGAATTCCTTGTCCAGCATGCCCTGCAGCCGGCCGACGGAGACGTACCGGTCCGCCTTGCCGTAGACGGCGTCGCTGACCGCCATGTCGTAGGCCGAGATGGATTTGGCGACCGTGCCCGCGGCACCGCCGACCCGGAAGAACCAGCGCACTACTTCCTGGCCGGCCCCGATCTCCGCGACCGTGCCGTACCAGCGCACATCGAGGTTGATGCGCAGCGCCTTCTGATGCGTGTCGGATTCATGCCCGCCGACGATGAGCTCGGTCATGCTTCTCCCTGCCCGCTCGCCCTGCCCCGCTGCTGTCTGCGGCAGACCCAGGGCGGCGGCGACCGGGTACTACCATCAAACGCTGGGATTGTATCGATTTCCCGCCCCCCACCGCCAGCGGGCGCAGCCGCGATCCCCAATGTTCACCCAGGAGGTCACAGTCAGGGTCGCCTCACCCATGGTGAGTACGGCCTTGCCGATGACCTGGGCCGGCGTGGTTCAGGCCGCGCCTGAGCCGACCCAGGCACCACCGCCCGTTCGGCCCCAGGAAAATCCTCACTGGCGCGGGACCGGCTCGTTGGTCACCGGGACCAGCGGAGCGGGGTTGGCGAACACCTCTTGCTGGGCGGTGAGGAGCCCGTCCTCGGCGGCGGCCAGGGTGATGGCCTCCGGCGACCGCGGGTAGCCGGCCGGCAGGCCGGAGAACCGCAGCGCGGAGGTGAAGTCGCCGCAGATGCGGCGGCGGAAGGCGCTGATGTTCGGCTCGCGGACGCCGAACCGCTTCTCGATGACGCGGATCAGCGAGGTGTGGTCGAGCACGTCCGAGCAGATGCGGCCGCCCGCGGACCACGGAGAGACAACGACGGCCGGGACCCGGAAGCCGAGCCCGATCGGCTGGCCGCCCACGTACTCGCCCGGCGTCCCGCGCGGCGCGACCGGCGGTGGGACGTGGTCGAACAGCCCGTCGTTCTCGTCGTAGGTCAGGATGAACAAGGTCTTGTGCCACAGGTCCTCGTTGGATGCGATCGCATCCAGCTTGCTGGCGACGTACTCCGCGCCCGCGGCCGGGAAGTAGGCGGGGTGCTCGGATTGCGCGGTCGGCGCGACCAGCCAGGACACCTGCGGCAGCCGGCCCTGGCGGGCGTCGGTCTCGAACCAGCCGGCCGGGCGCTTGCGCATGCCCCGCTGCCACAGCGGCGACGAGACCGGCGCCCGGGCGATCTGCCTGAACCAGGCCAGCGCGTTGTCGTCGTAGTTGTCTTCCTCCTGGTACACCTGCCAGCTGACGCCGGCCCGCTGCAGCCGCTCCGGGTAGGTAGTCCAGGACAGGATGACGTTGTCGAACGAGGGGCCGTCGTCGATCACGGGGCCGCCGCCGGTGCCTCCGGGATCGATCATCCCGGTCCACATGTACAGCCGGTTCGGGTCGGTCGGGCCGAGCACCGAGCAGTGGTAGTTGTCGCAGATCGTGAACGCCTGGGCCAGCGCCCACTGGAACGGGATGTCGGCCTGGGTGAAGTACCCCATCGTGAACGGGCCCTTGGCCCGCACCCACTGATCCATGTTGCCGTTGTTCCAGGCCTCGTGCTGGGTCGCCCAGGAGTGGTCAGTGCCGGGCGTGGCCTGCGCGCTGGTCGTTTTGGTGTCGAGGCGGAACGGGGCCAGGTAGCCCTGGGCGTGGCCCGGGTGCGGCTGGCGGAACACCGGGCTGCCGTCCGGCAGCCTGATCGCGGCCGGGTCGGAGAAGCCGCGCACTCCCGGCATCGTGCCGAAGTAGTGGTCGAAGCTGCGGTTTTCCTGCATGAGGATCACGATGTGCTCGATGTCGCGGAGCGAGCCGCCGGGCGGGTCGTTGAGGCTGGCGGCCAGCGCCTGGCGCAGGCTGGCCGGCAGTACCGCCGCGCCCACGGCCACGCCGGACAACGCCGTGGCGGTAGTGAGCAGGTGGCGGCGGGTGAGTTCGGGCCGGGAGGAGGCCGGCGCCGAGCGGGGGGTGTCCGCGGTATCCGGGTCGGGCCGCCTGCGGCGGGCCAGGGACCAGCCGAGACCGGCGATGGCCAGGGCCAGCAGGCACTCGCCGATGATCAGTGGCCACGACGGGCCGCCGGGAGCGGCCGGCGCGCCCGTCGCCGGGATGCCCGGGACCGGGCCGAACTGGACAACCCGGTTGTGGCCGCTGTCGGCCACCCAGATCTGCCCGGTCGCGGTGACCGCCACGCCCTGCGGGAACTCCAAGTCCTCGTCCGCCCGCCCGGTGCCCGGCTGCAGGCCGAACTCGGTGTAGAAGCTCCCGGCCGGGCTGAACACCGACACCAGGCCGTAGTCCGGCTGCGCGACGTAGATCCGCCCGCTCGGGCCGACGGCGATGCCGCCGGGATTGCCGAGGTCACCGTAACCCGCCTGGGTGGTGCCGAACGACCGCAGCTGATGCCCGGCCGGAGAGAACTCCCGGACCGAGTTACCCGGCGCGTAGGCCGGGCTGGACACCCAGATGTCGCCGCGGACGTCCAGCCCGACGCCGGCCGGCGTCGGCACCGCGAACGAGGTGCGGTAGCGGCCGGAGGCGGAGAACTCCTCCACCCGGCTGTTGCCCTGGTCGGCGACCCAGACGTCGCCGAAGGGGGTGACCGCCAGCGCGACCGGCTGGTCCAGCCGGCCTAGGCCGCTTCCCGGCGAACCGAAGACGGCCAGCACCCGGCCAACCGGGGAGAACTCGATTACCCGGTCGTGGCCGGTGTCCGCGACCCAGACGTGCCCGGTCGCGTCGGTGGCGATGCCGGCTGGCTGGTCCAGGTTCTCACCGAAGGTGGTCTTCAGGCGCCCGGCCGGGGAGTACTCCGCGATGCGGTCGTGGCCGGTGTCGGCCACCCAGATATCGCCGACCGGATCGGCGGCCACCCCGCCCGGGCCAGCCAGTGTCGGCGCCCCGAACGCCCGCCGGAAGGGCGGCGCGTGCGCTAGCGGGCTCGGCGGCCCGGGCTCGGCGGACACCGCGGATGCGGTGCGGGCGAGCGCGGACGACCCCGGAGTGCAGGTGGCGGCGGTGAGCAGGCCGAAACACA
>JBAUAY010001205.1:0-11913 GCA_049676235.1 Streptosporangiaceae bacterium | reverse complement strand
TGGCTCCCAGCAACGTGGCCAGCGCCACGGCGTCCTCCAGCGCCTGGTTCACGCCCTGGCCCAGGTGCGGCAGCATCGGGTGCGCCGCGTCACCGAGCAGCGTCAGCCGCCCGCTGCTCCACCTGGGCAGCGGCGCACGGTCGTACATCCCCCACTGGAACCCGCTGCCGCCCGGCCCGCTGATCGCCGCGATGACCTCCCCGATAAGCGGATCCCAGCCCGCGAAGTGCGCGGCCAGCGCCGCCGGGTCGCCAGGCGCCGACCACGACTCACGGACCGAGGTGTCCGACGGGACGAATCCCACGTAATTCAGCAGCTGCCCAGCCCGTACCGGAAACACCAGGAAGTGCTTGCTCTGGCCCATCCACATCCGGATCGCGCCGGACGGGTACTCATCCCCGCGCGGCACCAGGCCGCGATAAGCCACCACCCCGGAGAACACCGGCTTCGCCGGAGCTACCACGAACCCCTGCAGGACGGAGTGGATGCCGTCCGCCCCGATCACCACGTCTGCCGTGGCGGTGGTCCCGTCGGCGAAGCCGACCGTCGCGCGGCCGGCATCCTGGCTGAAACCCGTACACCGGTGCCCAGTCCGCACCGTGCCAGGTGGCAGTTGCCCGGCCAGCAGCGCAAGCAGGTCGGCCCGGTGGATCCCGACGTTCTGTCCGGCCAGGGCGAACTGATAAGGCTCGTGCGGCACGACCCGCCCGTCGGAGAACCGCAGCTGAGACGATACGTACCGGGCGCCCATCCGCCCGATCCCGTCGCCTACCCCGAGCCGCTCCAGCATCCGCAGGCCGTTCGGCGCCAGCGACACCCCCGCGCCGACCTCGGCCAGCTGCTGCGCCTGCTCATACACCTGTACGTCGACCCCGGCCCGCGCCAGCGCAACCGCCGCGGCGATCCCGCCGATCCCGCCGCCGACAACCACCGCCCGCAGCGCCACGTCCTTCCCCTCTCCGAACGGCCCGTACCCGGATCCACGCTAACCCCGCGCCCGTTCGCCTGGCGGCTCGGGAGCGGGTCGAGGTCGAGGTCGAGGTGATTAGTCAACCACTGGCCTGAACGGTTTCGCGCAGGTTCCGCGGATGCCCGGCGGTAACGGCCCGGATCGAATACCAACTGATCCGGGCGACAGAATTGCTCTTCATGATGACTCTGGCCGTCGCGTTCGTTCATATATTCGCGAGCTTTATCTTTCCCGAGCCGGGAAAGGCTGGGGTGCGATTTCACGACGTGGAGCTGATCACGTGACCTTGACCGGTGTGCAGCACGAAGGTTAGATTCCTGAGATAAGTCGTATGGGGAGGGAACTCAGCGCGCTCCGTAGGCGGAAGATTCCGCTGGGGCGAGCGTGCCGTTGAGCGGCGTGGGGCCTGGAAGCCCGCTCTGGGTACACATCCGTTTGGTGCTGCTATGCCTGTGGGGGTCGCAGTCGGTTCCATTCCTCGTTGGCTTCCGTGAGACTGACGACGGCGCAGATCGGAAGCGCAGATGGCAGCGGGCATGGACACGAACGGCACGGCTGAGGGCGGGGACGGCGAAAACCGTGCGCCGCTGCGGATATTCATCAATTACCGGCACGAGGACATGCCGTTCGCGGCGTCCGCGTTGTATCGCGAACTGAAGGGGCGGTTCGGCGCGGAGAAAATCTTCTTCGACGCGGGGACGCTGCGCCCAGGGATGCAATTCCTCGAGGCGATCACGTCGCACCTGAGCAGTACGGCGGGCGCTTTCCTCGCGCTGATCGGACCGGGATGGCTGGCCGCCCTGGACGCGCACCAGCGGCGGGGGGACGACGACTACGTCACCCGGGAGATCGACCTGGGCCTGCGGAACGGATGGACTGTCATCCCCGTGCTGCTGAACGACGCGCCCCTGCCGGACGGGCGCGATCTTCCGCTGGCGATCAAGGCACTTCCTCGGCACCAGGTCGCTCATCTGCGGCAGGCCAGCCTGGACGACGACATGGAGAGCCTGATCACGCGCCTGGACGAGCTCGGCTCGCAGCCGGGCGTCGAAGAACCGCCGAGCGATCCGGACGAGGACGGAGCCAACGCGGAGACCGCGGAAGCGCCGGCTGTCCCGGGGATACCGGCCGCCGACGACGACCATTATCAGATGCTGGCGGACGAGGCCGACAACCTGGCCATCTTCCTCGGCGCGGGGGCCAACGCGGACGACCGCGACGGCCCGTTCCGGCCTGGGACCTCGATGCTGCCCGACGACGCCGACATCGCCGAGTACCTCGCGGTCAAGGCCCGGCTGAAGTCTTCGGAGCGGCAACTGGCGGAGGTCGCGCAGTACGCCCGGATGATCCGCGGCGAGCCGAGGGTGTTCAGCTGGGTGAAGTCCATCTTCGCCGACTCGGCGCCGGGACCGGTGCACCGATACCTGGCCCGCCTGCCCCGGCGGCTGGAGGAACTAGGGCTGAATAAGCGTTACCAGATGATCGTCACGTCCAAGTTCGACGTGGCGCTCGAGCAGGCCTTCCTGGAGGCGAAGGAGCCTTTCGACGTCGCCATCTACATGGCGCCCGGCACCGAGCATGCGGGCCGGTTCGTCCACGTGAAATGGGGCGACGTGAACCCGCAGCCCATCCTGGCGCCGAACGAGTACGACGGTTTCCCCATCGTCGGTGACGACAGCCAGCTGACCAGGACGGTCATCGTCAGGATCAACGGAGCGATCGACGACGCCGAAATCGGCTACCAGTGGAAGAACAACTACGTGATCACCGAGGACCACTACATCGACTACTTCGGCGGCCGCTCGGCCGAGGAAGTCGTGCCGATGCAGATCCTGGCCAAACTGCGCCAATCGAGCTGCCTGTTCCTCGGCTACGCCCTGGCCGACTGGCGGCTCCGGGTCTTCCTGCACTGGATCTGGCCGGGCGAGAGGCCGAGCGGCGCCACCCACTGGGCGGTCCAGCGCCGTCCCGACGTGCTCGAGCGGCGGTTCTGGGAGCACGCCGGGGTCGGCCTATACCGGAGCCGGCTGACCGATTACATGCAGGGCTTCGACCGGTTCCTGGTCACGAATCGCGACGACCTGCGATGACCCAGACCACGATACCGGTGGCCCACCGGGACAGCCCGTACTTCGGGCTCGACTACTACGATGAGCGGTTCGGCGCGTGGTTCTTCGGCCGGGAGTCCGACGGCAGCAAGATCATCACCAACCTTCGCGCGGCCCGCCTGACGCTGCTGCACGCCGAGAGCGGCGTGGGCAAGACGTCGCTGCTCCGGGCCGGGGTCGCGTGGCGGCTGCACCGGCTCGCGGACGACATGTTCGCGAGGGGCAGGCCCGTTCGGTCCATCCCGGTCGTGTTCAGCTCGTGGAAGGACGATCCCACGACGGAACTGGCTACGGCGGTGGGCGCGGCGGTCCGGCCGTACCTGGGGAACGGCGGGATGCCGACGCTGGCGGGTGGCCCGCTGGACGAGGTCATCGACGCCGCGGCGGACGCCGCGGGCGCCGGCCTGCTCATCATGCTCGACCAGTTCGAGGAGTACTTCCTCTACCGGTCCCGCGAGCCGGTGCCCGAGCGGTTCGCCGACGAACTGGCCCGCTGCGTCAACCGGACCGACCTACGCGCCAACTTCCTGATCGCGATCCGCGAGGATGCCTACGCGGGCCTCGGCGACCTGTTCAAGGGACGCATCGCCAACATCTACGGCAACTACCTGCACATCGACTTCCTCGACCGGGCCTCAGCGGAAAAGGCGATCCGGGAACCGCTGGAGGTCTACAACCGCCAGCCCGACGTGGCCGGGCCAGTTTCTGTGCAGGACGAGCTGGTCGAGGCGGTGCTGGACGAGGTCCGGGCGTTCGGCAGCGACGGAGACGCACCCATCCCGGTCGCGATCCCGGTCGCGCCCGCTAACGGTCACCGGGACCGGATCGCCACGCCGCTGCTGCAGCTGGTGATGCAGCGGGTGTGGGATACCGAACGGGCCGAAGGTTCTCGGCAACTCCGCCTGTCCACGCTGCAGCAGCTGCACGGGGTCAGGACGATCGTCGACGGCCACCTGGGCAAGGCGCTCGGCGCGCTGAGCACGGCCGAACGGCAGACGGCCATCGATATGTTCGACCATCTCGTCACCCCGTCCGGGGGCAAGATCGCCGAATCAGTGTTTGACCTGGCCAAACGGACCGGCCACGCCGAAGAGCAGGTCGACGGGGTGCTGAGGAAGCTCGACGACCAACGCATCGTCCGGCCCGTTCCGGCCGCTCCCGGCCAGGATCCCGTTCGGTTCCGGCGGTACGAGATCTTCCACGACGTGCTCGCGCCCACCATCAACCGTGCGATCGCGGCCAGCGAGGAACAACGCCGCGTCCGGCGGTTCCGGCGGCTGGCCGCGCTGGCCGTGGCCCTGCTGGTCATCGTGGCCGCCGTCGCCGTGGTCTTCGCTTACCTGCTGAACAGCGCGAACAGCGAGAAGCTGACGGCGGAGTCACGTCAGCTGGCCGCGGAGGCGGACCAGGAGCTCACCCACGATCCACAGCTCAGTGCGGCGCTGGCGCTGCAGGCGCTACACGTGCGCACGACGGGCGCGGCCGAGGATGCGCTGCGTGCCGCCCTTCCCGCGCTGCAGACGATAAGGACCTTCGACGACGGGTCGACGGTCATCTCCGCGGCGTTCGACCCCGCCGACCCGAACAAGGTGGTGAGCGCCGACTACTCCGGCATCGCCTCGATCTGGGATGTCAGGACCGGCCAGCGCCTGCTACGCCTGTCGTCGGGCGTCACGAAGCCGGGAAGCGCCGACGCCGTGACCTTCAACCCGGCCGGCACTCAGGTGGTCGTCGGCTACGGGGACGGAACCCTGGCCGTGTTCGATGCCGGCAACGGCAGAAGGATGGAGACGGTCAAGGTCGGCTCGCTCATCAACAGCATGCAGTTCGTAGCCGGCGCGGACGAGCTCGTGATGGCAACAGCGCAGTCCGTCGAAGTGTGGCACTACCAGAAGGGAACGACATGCTGTCAGGTCCTGGCCAATGTGCAGGCCTTTGACGTGGCGGCCAGTCCACGTAACCCGCAGGAATTCGCCCTGGTCACGTCCGACGGCGTTTTCGTCCTGAACGCGAGCAACCCGGGCGGGCCGCGTCAACTGCGGCTGGGCTCCGTGCTGGCCAGCGACGTCCAGTTCAGCCCGGACGGCAGCGAGGTCGTCACCGCGGACAACGACGGGACCGCTGACGTCTTCCGCGTCGCCACCGGCAAGGTGGTGGCGACCTTCACGTCGAGCGACACCGACGCGTTCACCGCCGCGTTCAGCCCCGACGGGAAGCGGGTCGTCGTCGGGTACCGATCCGGGACGGGACGCGTCTGGGACGTCGCGACGCAACTCCAGTTGACGCAGCTGGCCGGTCACGGCGACGAAATCGATACGGCGCAGTTCAGTCCCGACGGCCGGGAAGTCGTGACCGGCAGCGGAGACGGTACCGTCCGCGTCTGGTATACAGAGCCGCGTCAGCTGCGGACGGAGTTCACCATCCCGCCGAACAGCGCCAGCCCTGCTCCCGTCGACGCGGCCGAATACATCGCCGACCGGATCATCGCTGAGGATCCCTACGGACATGCCTACCTGCTCTCGGCAAGCGGTGAACTTCAGCAGGCCGTCAGCACTGGGCAGCCGGTAATTTCAGCGGACTGGGACCGCACGGGCAGCAAGATCATCTATGCAACCATCAACGGTCAGACAGAACTCTGGCGTGCCGTCGGCTCGGGGTACGTCCCAGCCTCATCTCCAACTATCCGAACGGCGCAGGCCGATGCCGTGGCCATGAGCGCCGACGGGTCACGCATCGCCATCCTCGTCTACTCGGGCGCTGGCGACCTCACGGTAGAGGTGCGGGATACGGGCACCGGCCGGTTGCTCCGGACGCTCAATGCCAATAATCCGATGGCGGGTATCGAATTCGACCCCAGCAATCAAGAGATCGTGGGCACCGATAACTCCGGCCAGGTAGAGGTGTGGAGCAGCACGGCCAAGAATGCCCGGTCGCTGGGCGCACCTGGCCCGGCTCTCGGCAACATCGCCTTCAATCGAACCGGGAGCGAATTCGTGACCGTTTCCTCGTCGGGGGGCGTAAGCGTCTGGAATGCTCGCGACGACCGCGTGGTGACGTCGATCAACGCGTGCCCGGCAGCCGCCTCGGCTGAATTCAGCCCGGATGGAAGCAAGATGGTCGTGGCCTGCGGAGACGCCACCGTTCGGGTATTCGAGGCTGCCACCGGCCGGACGCTGACCGTCCTTCAGGCATCCAACCAGGGAAGCGTCTCGGATGCCTCGTTCAGTCCGGACGGAAAGAGCATCGTCTCCTCCGTCGACGCCCGGAGCGCGGGACTCATCGAGATCTGGAACGCGGAGCTCACGACTTCCTCGCTGTCAGCTCTCGAGGAAATTGCTGACCAGGAGGTTACGCTCAAGCTCACGGCGGCTCAGGTACAGCAGTACCTGAACGGCACCGGTGGCTGACAGTCCCGGGAGGGAAAGCAGAGGTAACGCCGGCGGAGGGTAATGCTCTATAACGGGCCAGGCAGTTGACGGGCCCGCTTCGGTGGCCAAGGCGTCCACTCGGGGAACCCGCGGGCGAATCCGTCATCCATGGTTTCGGCCGGGTCGGCGTCATCTGGTGTGTCGCTTTCATCCGGCCCGGGGAGCATGCGGGTCTGCGGGGCTGCGGTGAACCTGATGGCCCGGTGGGCATCCTCAGCCGTCAGTCCGAGCAGGTAGGCCTGGAGCGCGGGAAGAAGATCCCTGCTGCGCTGCTCCTGGGAAAAAAGCGTGGCCAGCTCGTCGCTGGCCCGGATGAGCGTGTTTGTGATTTCGCTTTTCTCCCGGCTGCCGTCATTTGCGATGGTCTGCATACGTGCTTGCAGCAGGACAAAGCGGTCAAGGGCCGCGTAGCCGAGTACCACGACCGCCAGGCCCAGGCTCAGGATCGCGAGGGTGCTGGTCACTGGTCCAGAAACCAGCGCTGTCACCACGAGGGCTCCGGAAATTACCGCCGCGACGATCATCCGCCTTCTGCCACGCCGCAGCAGCTTGTGCCGCTGCTCGGTGGCCTTCTCGTCGATCTCGCCGGCGAGCTGCTCGGCGAGATCATCAGCCTGGCGCCGGAGAGCCTCCGGGGTGGTCTCGTCGTCGGTTGCGCAGGAGAAGCTGCATTGCCGCTGGCCGAGGTTGATCTCCACCGTCGTGGGACGCTGATGTCTATCTTGAGTTTTTTCGGCGGCCGCGCTGATGAAGCGCTGGCTCATCACAATCGCCAGCAGCTCGGTCATGCTCGGTGGCCGTCTGCGTCCAGCCGGGAAGGCCGCCCGGGTGACCAGCGACAGGATGTTCAGGGCGCGTGAGCGGTCGGCCTCCTCAGCCGCTACGCGCCGCTCGGCCGCCACCTGGTCCTGGGTCTCGATGACGGCTTCGGCGCGGCGAATCCGCTGCAGGATCCGGTCCTCCGCTGGGTCAGGGTCCTCGGCCAGGCTCTTGAGCAGCAGGCCAATCTTTTCGTCCAGATCGGCCGGCACCTCGGCGCCCTCCTCGAAACGGCCGCGGAAATATTGGTCCGCCGCTTCGATAGCGGTGCCTGCCTCGTGCCGCTTCCGCAGGAGCTCCCATTCAGGGGCGGATCGAGCGAGGGTGGGGAATGCCTCGGCGTACTCGCCGGCCGGAGCCAAGCCCATCAGGTTCCGCTCCCACTGCCCTATTTCCTCGTCTTCGGCGTAGCGGCTGCTTGCCGCGTTTTCGTACCAGCCCCGCATCCGTCGCACCAGCTGTGGCGAGGAGTCGACGCCCAGCGTCCGGCCAGCGACGGCCTCTATGACGATGGCGAAATCTGTCGGCAGGTTGGTCGGCTCGAGCCCGGCCAGGTAGCTGCCTATCCATTCCCGCATGTCCTCGTTGCGTGCCTGATCTCGTAGCAGGAGCGTCATGAACAGCGCGGTCTTGCTGTGGTCGAGGGCCAGCGCGGTCTTGATCGAGTCGAAATACCGGTCCTTGTCGCCGTCCAGCCACGCGGCTACCGCGAGGATCGCTGGGGCAAGCCAGTACCGCGGCGTCCGGATCGCGAGCCGCTCGGTCACGTCAAGAATGACGGCTCGGCTTATGAACCCACTCTTTACCACGTAGATAATCCCCGACGCGAGGTCGCGCACTTCCTTGTACCGGCCGAACTCCCGCTCCAGTTCACCTCTTGCCTCGGCGAGGTCGTGGTGAGCGTTCTGCACGATGTGGTCACGCCGGTATTCGGTGACGAAGTCGTCCATCGTCCGCTGTAGCTCGCCGACACGGCGCAGCAGCTTCTTCTCGAGCGCGTCGACGCTGCCGCGGAGGTTCGAGACCGACGATTCCACGCCAGAGACTCGAGAGTGAAGTCCCGATATCTCGGGATGGGTATGGCTATCCATGCGGCTCCCTCCGGCATCTGGAGAGCCCGGCCGCAAACCAGACAAGCCCGGTAGCATCGCCGTGTTTGCGGACGGTACCGTCGGCTGCCGCCGCCGCCCAGCGTTCCCGCTGCGGCAGCAGCACCAGTTCCGGCGCGCCCGTGGCCGGATCCCAGACGCGCACGGTCCCGTCTCGGCCGGCCGTCGCAAGCCGGTCGCCGCCCAGGTCAAAACACATCGCGGTGATCCCCTGCACATGGCCTGGCCAGGCGCGGGTCTGGGTCCAGTTACGCGGCTCACGGAACCGGATCACGCCGTCGGCGCAGCCGAGGGCGAGGGCGCCGTCGGCCGGGCTGAAGGCAAGGACACTGGCGCGACACTCCCACCCGCTCGTGGAGTGCACGTGCTCGCCGGTGTCGGGATCCCAGATCCTGATGGTGCCATCGAATCCCGCTGTGGCCAGTTGCCCGGACAGCGGGCTGAAGGCCGCCGCGTGCACGACCCCCTTGTGCTTGACCAGGATATGCCGCAGAACGCCTTGGGCGGCATCCCAGACCAGTACGGCTCCGTTCGTCCCGGCGGCCGCGAGATAGCGCCCGGTGCGGTCATAGGCGAGTGCCTTGGTTGCGTGCGTACCCTCCGGCAGCGCATCGACGGCGTCTCCGTCCTCGGTTTTCCAGACCCGTACGGCATCGTCCGCGGTCGCCAGGCGGGATCCGTCGGGGCTGAAAGCCACCGCAGACGCGGGTTCGTGGCACTGGTGAGCCCATGCCTCGATGAGGGTAGCGGACCCGTCGGCCATGCCGTAGACGGTCACGCTGCCATCGTCGCGGCACACGGCCGCCAGCCGCCCATCCGGTGAGCCCGCTACCGCGCCGATGCCGGAGCCCGGTGCGGCGGCGGACCGCAGGGTCTGCTGCAGCGTGTCCCAGACGTACAGGACCCCATCAGTGCCGCCAATGACGAGCGATCCTCCCGACGGGCCGAAAACGACACCGTTGAGGCTGGTGTCGGATCCCCGGATATCTTGTCGGGAGCCGAGATTACCGATCTGGAAGCTATGGATACGCCCGCTGCTGTTATCGATCACCGCACCCTGACCGGTGCCGGGGCTCACGGCGGCGGCGCGGACGCGACCGTACGCGACCACAGGCTGCTGTTGTCCGCCGCCAGCGCGGAGACGTCCGTCGGTGCCGACGCTGATCCAGTGCCCCGCCTCGGCGTCCCACGCCAGGGCCAGGACGCCGCCGTCATGACCCTGACCCGCGGGCTGCCACCGGCTCCCGGGCGGCACGAACTCCCAGACCCGTACCCGGCCGCCCGCGCCGCCGATAGCGAGCTGGCCCGCCGGGCCGAACGCGATGGCGGTAACCTCCTCCCCGTACGGCCCTTCGGCGAGGAGCATCGCCGTATGTGGGGAATCCACATCCCACACCCGTAGCGTGTCATCCTCGCCGGCCGCTGCGAGTCGGCCGCCGGACGCATCGAAAGCGAGTGCCGTCACCGCGCCGTGAGCCGACTGGCGCGCCGTGACCGGCTGCGGGTTTCCAGGATCCCAGAGCCGAACGACCCCAGCGGCATCGCCAGTGGCCAGCCGGATACCGCTGTGATCAAAGGCGACGGCCTGCACGCCGCCGGCATGCCCGTGGAACTGGTCTCCGGGTGTCGCGCGTTCCATGTCCCAGACCCGCGCGCAGCCGTCGTCTCCGCCGACCGCGAGCCGGTTGCGCGGGCCGGCCGCCATCGCGAGCACGTACGCTCCCGCCGACCAGGACCGTACCGGCAGGCCGGAGGCGACATCCCACAACGAGATGGTGCCGTCGCCGTCGGCGGAGGCGAGCCAGCGTCCGCGGGGATCGAGCGCGAGCCGCGACCACGAACCGGTCGACGGCGCAACCTGCAGCTGTGGTTGGAGATCGGCCGCCGGCGGAGGACTTGTGACCAGGACCCGATCACGCCGCCGTGCTGCCGCCGGTGGATCCTCGCCTTCCCGCAGCGGATGACGGCGATGCCTGGTGATGATGCTCTCGCCGTCGGCGGCGGGAGCCGGGCCCGCCGACTTGGCTCGCACGGACGGTACGCCTTGACCAGCCGCGGGCGGTCCTGGGCGCAGGGCTGCCAGCAGGGTCGCGGCGAGGCCGTCGGCGTCGTTCGGCCGATCGTCGGGTTTCTTGGCGAGCATGGTCAGCACGATCGTGTCCAGCTCGTTAGGAATGCCGGGGCGCACGGTGCGCATGCTGGTCGGCGGGGTGTTCATGTGCTGGTTCATGATCTCCCGTGCCTTGCCCCTCGGGAACGGCGGCCGACCGGTCAGCAGCTCATGAAGCACGCAGCCCAGCGAATACAGATCGCTGCGCCCATCGATCTGCGTTTCTCCTTCGCATTGTTCGGGTGACATGTAAAGAGCCGTGCCGAGGGCATAGCCCGCCGTGATGAGACCGTCGGTGGCGTCTACTATTCGCGCGACTCCGAAATCGCAGATCTTCAACAACCCGCTATCCTGGCGGAATAGGTTGGCAGGCTTGAGGTCCCTGTGAATGATGTGGGCAGAGTGCGCGACTTGAAGCGCCGTGGCGGCCTGCGCTATTAGCGAGACGGCCGTTTCGACGGGCATCCGCCGACCAGGCACCCGGCCCAATGGCCTTGCTTTAAGGTCTGACGTGGTATCGTTACGGTTTCGTGGCGCATGATGGTTCTGAAGGGCTGTCTCCGGACGGCTGGCTGCCGGACCGGATCTCGGTTGGTGTCCTGGCCAGGGTTTTCACGCCGGAGCTGGTGGATGCGGCGGTGGACGCGGCCGGGGCCCGGGAGCAGCGGCGCCGGCTGCTCCCGGCGCGGCTGGTGATGTATTTCGTGCTGGCCTTGTGGTTGTTCCGGGGCCGGAACTGCGGGTACGGGCAGGTGATGACCAAGCTGGCCGACGGCCTGTACCATCAGCGGCGCGCCGGTGACCTGCTGGCCGGGCAGGAGCTGGACCCGGGCGGCTGGGTGGCCGCGGGCGGCGGGCGGCGGTGGAAGCCGCCGAACATCTCTTCGCTGTCGCGGGGCCGCGGCAAGCTCGGCCCGGCACCGGTCCGGTTCCTGTTCGAGCAGGTCGCGGGGCCGATCGGGGAGGAGGGGACGCCGGGGGTGTTCTGCTGCGGGCTGCGGGTCGTCTCGATCGACGGGTCGACGTCGGACGTGCCGGACGAGGCGCCCAACGATGAGCATTTCGGCCGTCCGTCGAACCAGGCCCGTGACGGGGCGTTCCCGCAGGTGCGGTGGCTGGCGGCGGCGGAGTCCGGGACCGGGAGCCTGCTCGGGGCATCCCTGGGCCCGTACCGGGACTCCGAGCAGGCCCTGGCCCGCGACCTTCTCGAGACCGGATGCTTCGGGCCGGGGATGCTGGTACTGGCCGACCGCAAGTTCCTGTCCTGGGCGCTGGCCCGGGAGTTCCTCGCCACCGGGGCGCACATCTTGTGGCGCGCCTCGGCGTCCTTTGCCCTCAAGCCGGTGAAGGTCCTGGCCGACGGCACCTA
>JBAUAY010001204.1:0-1759 GCA_049676235.1 Streptosporangiaceae bacterium | reverse complement strand
CCGCGGCGGGGATTCATAAGCGGTTCGGCAGCACGCACGCCCTGCGCGGCGTCGGGCTGAGCCTGTATCCCGGCCGGTGCCTCGGCCTGGTGGGCCGCAACGGCGCGGGCAAGTCCACGCTGGTCTCCATCCTGAGTGGCATCGTCCCCCCGGATGCGGGCGAGGTCACCTTCGACGGCCAGCCCGCGCCCTCGCTCGGCGATGTCGCCGCCTGGCGCGCGCGCATCGCGACCGTGTTCCAGCACTCCATGGTGGTGCCCGGCCTCACCGTGGCGGAGAACGTCTTCCTCGGCCGCCAGCCGCGCCGCCGCGGCCTGGTAGCGAAGAGCCTCGGCGTCGTCGACTGGCGCCAGATGCGCGAGCAGGCCAGCAAGATCATGGCCGACTGGGGCTTCGACGTGAACGCCGATACCCCCTGCGGCAGCCTCACCGTCGAGCAGCGGCAGGTCGTCGAGATCACCCGGGCGCTGGCCGCGGGCACCCGCTGCCTGCTCCTCGACGAGCCCACCGCGGCCCTCGAGCGCGGCGCGGCGCAGCGCCTGTTCGAGCGCGTCCGTCAGCTGCGCGAGGCCGGCGTGGCGATCATGTACATCTCCCACCACCTCGAGGAGGTCTTCGAGATCTGCACCGATGTGGCCGTGCTCCGGGACGGTGAGCTGGTGCTGACCGCCCCGATGACCGAGGTGGGCAAGGACGACCTGGTCACCGCCATGGTGGGGGACAAGAAAAAAGATCATGATCCCGAACGGGCGGCGGTGGCTCCCCTGCCGTCCGTTCATGCCTCCCCGGAGTCACGCGGCGCCGACCGCACACGCTCACCGGATCTGGTCGTCAGCTCCGTGGCCGTGGCGTCCACCGGGGTGTTCCTGTCCGGCGTCTCGCTGACCGTGCGCGGCGGCGAGCGGGTCGGCATCACCGGGCTGCGCGGCTCGGGGGCGACCACGCTGGCCAGGATCGTGGCCGGGGCGGCCGCGCCCGACGCGGGCGAGGTACGGCTGTGTTGGCCGGGGCGGGGCGACCATGTGCTCCGGCCCGGCGACCGGGTCGGAGCGCTGCGGGCCGGCATCGGATACATCCCCGAGGACCGGCAGGCCGAAGGATTCGTGCCGCTGCTCGGCGCGGCGGAGAACATCGCGATGACGATCACCGACCGGATCTCGCGGGCCGGCTTCGTCAGCCCGAGGCGCCGCGAGGAGCGCGCCGCGCCGCTGGCCCGGCGGCTCTCGCTGGTATCGGCCGGGCTCGGCCAGCAAGTCCGGGAGCTGTCCGGCGGCAACCAGCAGAAGGTGACGGTCGCCCGCGCTCTGGCCAGCGATCCGGCGCTGATCGTAGCCATCACCCCGACCCGCGGCGTGGACGTGGCCTCCAAGGAACTGCTGCTCGCCGAGCTTGACCGGATCACCTCAGAAACCGGCGCGAGCCTGCTGCTGGCCAGCGACGAGCTTGACGATTTGGTCATCTGCGACCGCGTGCTGGTGCTCGTGCGCGGCGAGATCTTCACCGAGTTCACCGAGCCGCCCTTCGACCGCGAAGCCCTGATCGCGGCCACGGAAGGGCTGGGAGCGAGATGAGCGAGATCAAGGACAACCTGGCGGCGCTGGCCGAGGACGTCGAGTCGGCGCTCACCCGCAGGAGGAGCAGGAGCGCGGCGGCTGTCTCGTGGCTGCGCGAGGCCGCGCTGCTGCCCGTGCTGGCCGTGCTCATCATCGTGGGCTCCGTCTTGAACAGCCATTTCCTGACGGTCTCGAACCTCACCGGC
>JBAUAY010001203.1:0-1600 GCA_049676235.1 Streptosporangiaceae bacterium | reverse complement strand
GGGGGTGGCCGCCGCGCTGCTGGGCCGGCCGCAGACGGTGGTCCTGGACGAGCCGGTCAACGGCCTGGACCCGGACGGCGTGCGCTGGATCCGGCTGCTGCTCAAGTCACTCGCCGCCGAAGGACGCACGGTGTTCGTCTCCTCGCACCTGATGAGCGAGATGGCGCAGACCGCGACCCGGCTGGTCGTGCTGGGCCGCGGCAAGCTCATCAGCCAGGGCAGCGTCGAGGATTTCGTCGACCATGCCACCACCGGCGGGGTGCTGGTGCGGACCCCGGACACCGTGCGCCTCGGCCAGCTGCTGGCCGCTCCCGGCATCACCGTGATGAACGATGGAACGGACCTGCTGCGTGTCTCCGGCACCACCGCCGAGCAGATCGGCGCGGCCGCCTGGCGGGCTCACCTGCCCATCTACGAGCTCACCCCCACCCACGCTTCGCTCGAGGAGGCCTTCATGCAAGTCACCAAGGACAGCATCGAGTACCACGCCGGAGCAACACAATGAGCGCCGTCATGCAGACCAGGCCCGCGTCGACTCACGGGGCGCCCGCCCCGGCCACCGTAGCGGGACCGGTGACTCAGGTACGCGTCGTCCGTGCGGAGTGGACCAAGCTTCGGGCACTGCGCTCGACCTGGTGGTGCGCGCTGACCGCGGTAGTGCTGATCGTCGGCCTGGGGGCCGCAATCGGGGGGTCCGGGGCACCGTACAAGATCTCGGCCGGCAATTCCGCCGCCGGCGGGGTGACGATCAGCCTGGTCGGCATCTTGTTCGCCCAGCTGGTCCTCGGCATGCTCGGCGTGCTGGCGTTCAGCGGCGAATACGCCACCGGGATGATCCGGGCCACGCTGGCCGTGGTGCCATCGCGGCTGCCCGTGCTCTGGGCCAAGCTGATCGTGCTAGTGGCCTTCATGCTGCCGTTGAGCCTGCTGGCCGCGGTGGCCGAGTTCTTCACCACGACGGCCCTGGAGTCCTCCCGCGGCGGTTCGGCCATCGCACTGACCGACCCGGGCGTGCTGCAGGAAGTGATCGGCGCGTCGTTGTACCTGACGGTCATCGCCGTCACCGGCCTGGCCCTGGGCGCCCTGCTCCGCCGGACCGCGGCCGGCCTGTCGGTGTTCGCCGCGGTGTTCTTGGTGGTGCCGCTCGTCGCGGCCTACCTTCCGTCCAGCATTAAGGGGTTCGCGCCCTACCTGCCGTCCAACGCAGGCGGGACCATCTGGGGAGCCGGGAAACTGTTCGGCGGCCAGCAGCTGAGCCCGTGGACCGGGTTCGCGGTGCTGTGCGGCTACGCGGTCGTGCTGACCGGCCTGGCCGCCTGGCAGCTGCGCCGCGGCGACGCCTGAACACCCGGAAAGGCTGCGACGATACTCCTACGTCCTTCTGGACACCGGTCGAGAACCCGGGAACGCGCCCGCCGCGTTCCCGGGTCTTCGGCATCGGGTGTGCCCTGCTGGCCGGCCTGGCGTCGTTCGGGAGCTTTTCCTTCGCCCAGACGGCGCATCCTGCGCACCCCCCGCTGGCGGTCAGCCTGGTCGTCGCGGTCCTGACTGCCCTGGTGCTGTCGCTGCGCCGGGTCTGGCCCGGCCCGGTGTTCGGCGT
>JBAUAY010001202.1:0-2218 GCA_049676235.1 Streptosporangiaceae bacterium | reverse complement strand
GCGAGCCGATCGAGAAGCCTACCCATGCACGACACCTCCATGGTCCTATAGTCGGAACGACTGTACCGGGAAAATATAGACGTAGGGATGCCTCGATGAAATCTTCCGCGCAGGTAGTCGTCATCGGCGGTGGTGTGGTGGGCGCCTCGGTCCTGTACCACCTCACCGAGTTGGGCTGGACGGATGTCGTGCTCGTCGAGCGCAAGGAACTCACCGCCGGCTCGACCTGGCACGCCGCGGGCGGCATGCACACGCTCAACGGTGACCCCAATGTCGCGAAGCTGCAGCAGTACACCGTCGGGCTGTACCGGGAGATCGAGCAGCGCTCCGGCCGGAACTGCGGCATCCACATGTCGGGCGGGCTGACGCTGGCCGGTGACCGGGAACGGATGGACTGGCTGCGGATGGCTCAGGCCCGCGGCCGCTATCTCGGCATAGATATGGAGATCATCTCGCCGGCCGAGGCCAAGCAGCTGTTCCCGCTGCTGGAGGAGCAGTACTTCGTCGGTGCGCTCTTCGACCCGGCCGAGGGTCACGTCGACCCGACCGGGGTCACCTGGGCCTACGCCAGCTGCGCGCGGCAGGCCGGCGCCGAGATCTACCAGCACACCTGGGTGAGCGATCTTCGTCAGCGCCCCGACGGCACGTGGGATGTCATCACCGAGGGCGGCGAGATCCACGCCGAGCACATCGTCAACGCCGGCGGGCTGTGGGCTCGTGAGGTGGGCCGGATGATCGGCCTGGAGCTGCCCGTGCTGGCCATGGAGCACATGTACCTGATCACCGAGGACATGGCTGAGGTGGCCGAGTACAACGCGGCCGCCGGCCGCGATCTGCCCATGGGCATGGACTTCGACGGCGAGCTCTACATCCGCCAGGAGGGCGGCGGGATGCTGCTCGGTACGTACGAGCAGGCGTGCGTGCCCTGGTCGCCCCGCCAGACGCCGTGGACCTTCGACCAGCAGTTGCTGACCCCCGATCTCGACCGGATCGCCCCCTCGCTGGAGGTCGCGTTCAAGCACTATCCGGCGCTGGCCAGCGTGGGGATCAAGAAGGTGATCAACGGGCCGTTCACCTTCGCGCCGGACGGCAATCCGCTGGTCGGCCCCGTGCCCGGCGTGCGCAACTGCTGGGCGGCCTGTGCGGTGATGGCCGGCCTGTCGCAGGGCGGCGGGGTCGGCCTTACCCTCGCGCGCTGGATGGTCGACGGCGATCCGGGTGAAGACATCTGGGCGATGGACGTGGCCCGCTTCGGTAGCTGGGCGAACCTGGCCTACACCAACGCCAAGGTGCGGGAGAACTACAGCCGCCGGTTCCGGATCACCTTCCCCAACGAGGAGCTCCCGGCCGGCCGGCCACTGCACACCACGCCCGTCTACGACCGGCTCACCGCCCATAACGCGGTATGGGGTGCGAGCTTCGGGCTCGAGCATCCCCTGTGGTTCCAGCGGCCGGGGGCGGAGCCGCGCGAGGACGTGACGTTCCGTCGCTCCAACGCCTTCCCGGTCGTCGCTGACGAATGCACCATGGTGCGCGAACGCGTCGGGCTCACCGAGTGCTCCAACTTCGCCAAGTACCGCGTGACCGGTGCCGGGGCCGCCGACTGGCTGCAGCGGCTGTTCACCAACCGGCTGCCGCGCGTCGGCCGGATCAACCTCACCGCCGCCCTGGATCCGGACGGTCACATCGTCGGGGAGTTTTCCGTGGCGCGGGTCGGTACCGACGATTTCTTCCTGTTCGGCTCGCAGATCGCCGAAGCGCATCACTCGCGCTGGTTTGGTGGCCACCTCGCTGACGGGGTGAGGTTCGACGTGCTGGCCTTGTCTCTGGTGGGCCTCTCGCTGGCCGGTCCGGGCGCCCGCGACGTGCTGCAATCGGTCACCGACGCTTCGTTGGCCACCGAGGATTACCCGTTCATGACGTTCCGCCGGATCGACATCGGGATGATCCCCGCCTACGTCGGCCGGATGACCTACACCGGGGATCTTGGCTACGAGATCTGGGTCGCACCGGAGTACCAGCGAGCTCTGTTCGATCTGCTGTGGCAGGCCGGGCAGCCCTACGGCATCGGCCTGTTCGGGTTCCGGGCGCTGATGTCGCTGCGGATGGAGAAGATGTTCGGCACGTGGGCGCGCGAGTACCGTCCGATCTACACGCCGGTGCAGGCACGGATGAACCGATCGCTCAAGCTCGATCATGACTTCATCGGCCGCGCCGC
>JBAUAY010001201.1:0-1609 GCA_049676235.1 Streptosporangiaceae bacterium | reverse complement strand
CTCATAACCGAGGCCAGAAAGCACGTGGCACAGTTCCGGGGCCAGCGTCAGGTCGGCGAAGCCGCTCGCACCCCCGCCGTTATCCTCGATCATGTACAACCACCTTGCTCCACAAACGCCTCTGACTCCCCACTGGTTCCTGCCCCCGGCCACGTTATGACAGCGCCGCCTGGCCGAGGTCTCATTGAGCGCGGCGGCGACTTCCCCGCAACTCGCTACGTCGCGGCGACGGCGCTGACTTCCAGCTCGGCCACCGTCGCGACAAGTTACCGTCGCGACGGACATGACGTGAGTCGACGCCAACATATGGGTCGGCCCACGGCTGACCGCTGTTCATTGAGCAGGCTTAGCCTGCCTGCCCTGGCTCAGGCGATGTGTACGGCCTGCGGGGCCTTCGGACCCTGGGTCCAGGCCGGTTCTCGACGCGACTTCCCCGGATCCCTGAAGGACGCCCGCAACATCGTTCTCTGCGAGCGTGCAGACGACACGAACACACAAGACAACTGCCACCGCATGGTAGAGCCGATCCGGCGCCCTGTTCATTCCCGCCCGCCGTCCTTCGGCGCGAGGTTCCTTCTTTATCCGCGGAACATCGAAAACCTCAGTAAGGACAGAGCGGCTCTGGGCCAGGAGATCCGCAAGTCGGTGGCCGAGCTTTTCGACGCGGCTCTGGAGTCCCGCGCGGCGATCGCGATCAAGGGTGCTCCTGACCAGTACGCCGAGGGGGCAACCGCCCCACGAGATGAGGACGGTTAGCACAGCCAGGTCGCGGGACGCCCCCGCAATGCACCACCACGGCACCAGCGGTAGCCGGGCGACCCCGGTCACCCTGTACCTTCCCGGGCGGCAATCGCAAACTCACTGGTCAGGAGCGGTGCGCCGGATAGGCTTTTTGGTGCAGTCGCCCCTCGGACACATCGCGATCATGACCTGACCTGCGGAGATAGCCATAGGCAACGCGGCGTTGCGTTCCCGATTCGCGGATCTATGCAGATCAGGAGCATAGGGGTTCAAGTCGGGTCCAGATCACGGATCCGTAATGGACCGATCTGGCTTCGAGGCCACTTCAAGTCTTTGTAGCGGACCGGTGCGCGGATCGCTCGCCGCCTCCGTGCTGGAGCCCTAGCAAGAGCGTTGTCCCGTGCAGGTGTGATTCGTGGTTCGATTGAACGCATGGATCGCGCTCTGGAGAAGCGCATGCTGGGGACGAGCGGGCTGAAGTATCTGCGCTCGGGCTTGGCTGCATGGGCCTGAGCTACCACCGCAGCGCCACCCTGGACCGGAGCGAGGCGATTGCGCTGATCCGGCAGGCGGTGGATCTCCGGGTGACGTTCTTCGACACGGCACAGGTCTATGGCCCGTTCACGAATGAGCGGCTTGTGGGCGACGCCCTTGCGCCTGTTCGGGACCAGGTCGTCGTCGCCACGAAGTTCGGGGAGGTCGACGCGGGCGGACAGCCGGCTCTATCGAGCCGCCCCGAGCTGATCAGGCAGACGACCGACGCTTCTCTCGGGCGCCTCGGCGTCGAGACGATCGACGTGCTCTACCAGCACCGAGTCGATCCCGACGTGCCGATAGAAGAGGTCGCCGGCACGGTCAAGGACCTGAT
>JBAUAY010001200.1:0-3150 GCA_049676235.1 Streptosporangiaceae bacterium | reverse complement strand
GCCGCCGCAGCAGCAGGACTGGTACTAACGCTCTGCGCAGCCTGTGGCACGGCGTCCTCGCCGGTTGCCCCACCGGCCGCACCGACCGCTCCCCAGGACCCGACCTTGACCACCACCTCCCCGGCTCCGAACACCTCGGAGGTAACGGTGACCGGGAGTGCCGACACCGGTTCGGCCGCTCCTGTGGCAGGTGTCACTGTCGCATTCAAGCTCGCCGCCGACCTTGGATCGTGCGGAACCTGCGGCCTGTACACCTCGGTCACCGATGCCGCTGGCACTTACTCGCTCACCCTGCCCACCGGCATGTACGACGCGCTCTGCGCCAAGACGGGACAGACCTGCGAGGTGATGACGAATCCGCCGGCCGCCACCGCCCAGGTGACCGTCGACAGCAACGGCAGCCTCAACTTCCTGGTCGCCGGATCCACCGAATCGCCGCAGCCCCAGCCGCAACCCCGGCCCACGGGGCCGCAGCCGGGAGGCGGCGGCAACGTCGTAAGCGGCCGCATGTACTACGCGAACGGCCAGCCGGTCGCCAACCAGGACATAACCTTCATGGCCGTCGACTGCGCCAGCTGCGATTCCCAGCCGCACGTGACGACCGGGGCCGACGGCTCTTATTCGATCATCCTCGACGAGGGCCTCTACCAGGCCCAGTGTGACTACATCCCGGGCTGCGGCGTGCAGAGCAACAGCAGCGGTCAAGGGCAGACCGTCAACGTCCCGCCGGGCGGCACCGTGAACTTCATCGCCTGCGAGCCCAATACGGGACTGCCCTACCCGCAGTGCCTGCAAGCCTAGACGCAGCGGATCGATCCGGGCCGGCAGTTGTGGGCCCGTCCGTGGGCGGCATACCCTGATGCCAGGGTGGGGATCGAGCGGCTGTTCGAGAAGGCCAAGGATTGGCATTCCGGGTCCGCGCATCCGGCCGCCCGGGGGCCCAAGATGAATGGTCTGCGGCGTTTCCCGTGGGTCGTGTTGGCGGCTGCTGTTGTGGCGGTCCTGGCCGCTTGCACCAGTTCCGCTTCGGCTCGGGCGCCCACGCGCCCCCGGGCCACCGCAACCGCATCGGTGCCCGCCGATGAGCAGGCGGCCGGCGGCCCGCTGGTGGGAGATCCGAGCTTGATCCCCGGCGAGCAGTCCTGCGCCGCGGCCGAGGTCAACGCGCCGTGGTATCCGACCATCGCCGCGTTCGAGGTGCACGACTCCAACCGCACCCACCTGTATGACTGCGCGCACTTCACCGGCTCGATGTCGGGCAGCAATCAGGTCTTCGCCTACAGCTCGCCGCAGGACTACCCCACGCCGTACAACATCGTGGACCACGGCCCGAACGAGCTCTTCATCTACGGCGGCGGCTACGGCGATGCACCCGGCGGGTCCGGATCCTTCGTCGCCCGGGTGGAACCGGGCACCCTTGACCAGGTGTGGCGGCGGGTCCTGATCAACACCAACGCCACCGGCGAGTGGGACTACCCCGGCGTCCTCAACGTGCTGGCCGACGGCAGCCTAGTGGTGATCTACGGCTACCACATCGCCAAGCTGGACCCGGCGACCGGCGACATCCTCGCCGAGACGACGCTGCCCACCGGCGCGTCGGCGCCGGGCGACACCTCTTACAACGGTTACGACGCCCTCCCGGACGGGACGATCATCGCCAAGACGGTGAACCGCGAGAAGGGATGCACCGAGCAAGGCTTCTCCGCGTTCCTGGACTGCCCCAACCCGGCCGATGTGCCACCATCGGTGATGGTCGCCATCAATCCGAAGACGCTGAAGGTGATGGCCCAGATCACCTTGCCCGAGATGATCGGCGGCCGCGTCACTACGACCGTCTATAACGGCAAAGATGAGATCTACCTGCCCGGCACGAGCAAGCTGTACCGCTACACCTACCAGAAGGGTTCCTTCGCCCTAGACAGCACCTGGGGCCCGGTTCCCTACCTCAAGAGCGGCCAGACCGCGGCGTCGGCGATGGCGGTCCTGGGTAACTACGTCATCACCATGACCAACGGCGGCGCCCCTACCTCGACGCCCATGAGCGTCATCGCCGTCTCCCAGGCAAATGCTTCCCAGGTCTCGAATCTTCAGCCGTTCGCCAGCAGCGGCGCCAAGAACAGTTTCATTCCATCGATGGTGTCCGTGGACCCGCAGAACAACCGCATCTATGTGATGGATGCCGGTGCCGGGAAACTGGCCGGGGTGAGTCTCCAAGACGGCAAGCTCTCGCTGGCGTGGACCCAGGATCAGACTACGCTGAGCTTCACCACCCTCATCGGCCCGAAGGACCAGCGGGTGCTGATCGGAACCAACATCGCGGTCAAGACCTTCCAAGGGCTGAAGAACTACACCACCGAGCAGGTCATCTGGCGCACCGCGCAGACCGGCCAGGAACTGGCCAGCTCCAGCCAGTTCCCGAAGATGACCCAAGGGATCCTCGTCACCCCCGGCTACGCAGGCCTGCAGTACTTCCTCACCGCCGACGGCCACATCATCGCCCTGCAAGTCACGCCAAAACAGTAAAGTGAGCCCACCGATGCGGGGCGTTAAAACGCCTTCTCAATGTCCGCATCTCCACACCTTTGGGATGGCGAAAAACTTTCACGGATAGGGCTGCGTAATGAACGCAGGAGGGTCGGTACGGTAGTTGGGGGATGTACTCGTTCCACTGCTGTATGATCGTCGCTGCAACTTCCAGGGGCTACAGCGAGCGCCGCAACAGGGAGTCGAGCCGGGTAAACGAGCTCTCCCAAGCTGCTTCCGGGTCGTCGCATATCTCGTGGCGGGACGGGTCCTGGCGCAACTCGAGTCTGGTCCTGCTGCTGGACTGGTCGAGGAATTCCAGCCGCAACCTGATCCTGGCCGTCCTCCCGGCGCCCGCTATCCCGCCGATATCGGCGTGCGCCACCAGCAGCTCATCCTCGACGACCTCGCTCAAGGCCACGTCGACCGGAGTGCGGTGACTCGGGTCCGCGTCGCTCACCAGCACAAAGCGCTGGAAACCGCCGGTGCGGGCGTCGCTCTGCACCGTCTCGCACGGCACCGAGAAGCCCGCGGGCCCGAACCACTGGCACAGCTGGTCGGGATCGACGAAGGCCCGGTAGACCAGTTCGCGCGGCGCGTCGAAGACGCGCGAGACGGAGATTTCCC
>JBAUAY010001199.1:0-3755 GCA_049676235.1 Streptosporangiaceae bacterium | reverse complement strand
GCCCAGGCTGCGCGGTCCCGCGCTCACGGGTAGCGGATCCCGTTCGCTCTCCGGGGTATTACCCATGGTGTCACGGTAGCACAAAGGATGCTACCGTGACGGTTGATGCCTCTCGGCTGATGATCCTGGCCGCGGGACCGTTGACTCACGCCCGCACGATGTCCAAATCACCCAGGTTTCGCCCTATACGCGCCTTCCTGGTGGGGGTGGTCAGCGACGCCGCGGCCGGGCGGAGCCAGTGCGGTTCGAGAGCGCAGCCGGGCGTTTCTCTGGTGCAGCAGGCCGTCGGCCATCGCGGCCGGTTCACGCGCCTAACTCAGGACACGACCCCGCCGCCCGGGCTTAACCGACATCCTGGCGCCGCCGGTCGATCTGGCGCTGAGCCTCGGCGATGACGCGGCCCACGTCCCGGCCGAACCGGGCGTCACACGGGTGATCGGTCCGGCCCGACCGGACGTTGGCCGCCAGTTCGGCCAGGGCGGTCCGCAACGGCGGGAGCGGATCGGTTGCCCCCGCAGGCGCGGCCGACCGACCGGAGCCTCCCCAGACGAACGCCTCGAAGCCCGCGGCCGCCTCGCCCGCGCCCTGCGACACGGTGACCGTGCTGGTCGCGCCGCCCTCGTGGTGCAGGATCAGATGGCTAACGTCGGCCATCCCCGCGTCGGCGGTCACCGCGGTCACCGGCCCGAGGGCGGCCCACAGGAGCGAGATCACGTGCGGGGCAACATCCCAGAGCGCGCCCTTCTCGCGTCGCCACGGGGTGTTGAACGGGCTGGACTCGAGCATGGACGACCCGAACCATGAGGCGACGCCACCCGTCCAGCCACCGCGCGCCGTGACGTCGGCCAGCCAGGCCCGCATCGGCGCCTGGAACCTGAGCGTGAAGAAGACGACCGACGCGACCTGGCCCTGGGAGACCGCCTCGACCAGGTCATCCGCCTCGGCCTCGGAAATCGCGAGCGGCTTCTCGAGCAGCAGGTGCTTTCCGGCCCGGGCGGCGGCCGCGGCGATGGGCGCCTGCACGTCCGGCGGGACCGCGAACGCGACGCCGTCGACCGCGGCCAGGAACGCGGCCATGTCCTCATACGGGGTGGCGCCGTGGGCCGCCGCCAGGTCGGCCGCGGCTCGCCGGTCCCGGCCCCAGACCGCGGCTAGTTCGATGTCCTCGGTCGAGGCGAGCGCGGGCGCGTGCGCGATGCGGGCCCAGTATCCGGTGCCGACCAGGCCGAACCTCAGCGGTAGCGATGCCATTTCCCGTCCCGTCGCAGCGCCTGACCCGGATGCCAAGACGCGATTAAGGCTACCCAGCCGGCCGGCCCCGCCGCCGCCGGCCGCACGGGCAGGCAAACGCCGGGCCCGGGAATCCCGGGCCCGGCGCGTGGTCGTGATGTCAGCGGACGCTGACCGCGTGACCGGCTGCCGCGACATCGGCGGAGATCCCGTCCTGCCGAGCCCGGGTGGTGGCGGTGCGGGCCTTGGCGGCCAGGATCCCGGTCCGGGCGAGCAGCATGGCGATGGACAGGAAGATGAGGCTGTCGGTTAGGGCGCCCACCGTGATCTGGGTCGTCGCCATCCAGTGGCCGAGTGAAGCGCCGAAGACGTGGTTGGCGCCGTAGGCGAAGTACAGGCGGGCACCCGCCACGGCGATCCAGACCAGCGCGTACGGCAGGCCCGCGTGGGAGACGGCCCGGTCGGCCTGCGCGTCGTAACGGACCCGGATCAGCGCGGCGGCGAGCACGCCGAGGGCCAGCCCGGCCGCTGCCCCAGCGATCTCCAGGGCCAGGCCGTTGCCCGAGACGGCGCCGCCCGTGATGAAGAACGGGACGATGACGGCCGCGGTGATGAACGGGCGCAGCAGCCGTACCTTGCCGACCTTGCGCTGGCCGAGGTCGCTGATCAGCACGGTGGCCAGGATGACGAGGCTGAGGATCCAGACGCTGGCGTCCACTTCGAACTCCTTAGTGAGGCATTCAGCGGGGTTGCGCTGATGTCTGCCACGCTAGGAGCGCGGCGGTGGGAGCCGCGTCGGCCTGCGGCTTGATCCGGGGTGCATCCCGGGTGGGCGGCGTGGGCGGCGGCCGTCTCCACCCGGCGTCAACCCTGGATCCAACCCCGGTCAACCCGGCCGCGCGAGCGCCTGCGGGCCGAACCGAGCTACGTTGATGTCGTGTTCAGTTTCGCGACCCGGAAGGACGTGGTGACGGGCGCCCGCGTGGTCAACGTCACTCGGGTGATCGACGTCATCCGGGCCATCGGCCTCGTGGTGGTGATCATCACCGTCTCCCTGGCCAGCCCCAAGCCCGGCACTGAAAGCCCCCGCAGCCTGGCGATCGCGGTCGCGCTTGGCCTGTCCGCGGCCGCGTGGGTCGTCTGGATGCTGGCCGAACACAGGCCCTGGCTGAATCTCGGGAGCCTGGTCGTGATGGGGGTGGCCGGAGGCGTGCTCGCCGGGCTGTCGCCGAACAGCCCGGCCGTCGCCTTCGGCTGCGCGGCGTGCTTCAGCGCGGGCGTCCGGCTGAGGACCGAGGTGTCGCTAGGCATCGTGGCGGCGACCGTGGCCGCGTTCCTGGTGACGGCCCTAGCCACCGCGGCTCCGACCGGAGCGCTGCTGGGCTTCCCGTTCGCGTTCGCCGGGTTGTGGAGCGTGAGCCTGACCCGCCGCGAGTACATCGTCCGGGCCGAACAGGCCGAGCACATGCTCGCGGAAACCCGCCGGGCCCGCGAGGCCGAGACCCAGGCGGCCGCGCTCGCCGAGCGGGCCAGGATCGCCCGCGACATCCACGACGTGCTCGCTCACTCACTCGCGGCGGTATCGGTTAACCTGCAGGCCGCCGAGGGGCTGCTGTCCGCCGACACGCTGCCCGCGGACAATCCCGAGCTCAGCAAGGCGGTCGAGTGCATCAACCGGGCCGCCACCTTGACCCGGGAGGGCCTGGCGGCCGCCCGCCGGGCCATCCTGGCCCTGCGTGACGACGCGGCCCCGCTGCCTGATCAGCTGTCGTCGCTGGCTGCCCAGTACCGCGCGGTCGGCGACCTGGCCGTGGACTTCACCCTCACCGGCGAGCCGCGGCCGCTGTCGGAGGCGGCCAGCCTGGTGGCGTACCGGACGGCACAGGAGGGGCTGACCAACGCGCGCAAGCACGCACCCGGCCAGCCCGTCGCGCTCAGCCTGGGCTTCGAGGCCGGTCAGCTCACCGTCACCGTCGCCAACCCGCTGCCGCCGGTCGGCCAGGCGGGCCCGCTCGCCACCGCCGGGGCCGGGGCCGGCCTGACGGGCCTGCGGGAGCGCGCCGCGCTGGCCGGCGGCACGCTCGAGGCGGGGCCGGCCGAAGAGACCTGGCGGGTATGCCTGAAAATTCCGGCATGACCGAGAACCCGGAGCCGGTAACCGTCGTCGTCGCGGACGATCAGTCCGCCGTCCGCCAGGGCCTGGTGCTGCTGCTCGGCACCGTACCCGGGATCGCCGTGATCGGCGAGGCGGAGGACGGCGAGGCCGCCGTCGAGATCGTCGCGGCGAAGAATCCGCGGGTCGTCCTCATGGACCTGAACATGCCGCGCTGCGACGGGGTGGAGGCGACGCGCCGCATCCGGGCCAGCCATCCGCAAACCCAGGTGGTCGTGCTGACCACCTACTCCGACGACGAATCGATCATCGGCGCGCTGCAGGCCGGCGCGCTCGGCTACCTGACCAAGGACGCCACCCGGGCCGAGATCGGCCGGGCCGTGCTGGCCGCCGCGGCCGGCCAGGCGGTGCT
>JBAUAY010001198.1:0-2158 GCA_049676235.1 Streptosporangiaceae bacterium | reverse complement strand
CGTGCCCTCGTAGATCACGCTGGTGGTGCCGAGCGAGAGCGGGCCGTAGACGATGTAGGAGTGGCCGGTGATCCAGCCGATGTCGGCCATGCACCAGTACGTGTCGTCCGGGTGGATGTCCTGGTAGTACTTGGACGTGCCGGCCACGTAGGACAGGTACCCGCCGGTGGAGTGCTGGCAGCCCTTGGGGCGGCCGGTGGTGCCGCTGGTGTACATCAGGAACAGCGGCGCCTCGGCCGGCATGGACACCGGCGCGACGATCTTGTCCTTGTAGTCGGCGAGGACCTCGTCGACGAAGAAGTCCCGGCCCTCCACCATCGGCGTCTTGGAGGAGAACTGGCCCGGGAAGCGCCGCCAGACCAGCACCTTCTCGACCTCGGTACCTTCCTTGCGGGCCGCCTCGACCGCCTCGTCGGCCTTGACCTTATGGTCTTGCACGGCGCCGCTGCGGTAGTAGGCGTCCATGGTGATAAGGATCTTGCTTTCGGAGTCGGCGATGCGGTGCCCGCAGGCCGCCCCGCTGAACCCGCCGAACACCTGGGAGTGGATCACCCCGAGCCGGGCGCAGGCCAGCATCACCACGGGAAGCTCCGGCACCATCGGCATGTGCAGCGTGACCCGGTCGCCGGCCTGGAGGCCGCAGAAGTCCCGCAACAGGGCCGCGAACTCGTTCACCCGACGGTAGAGCTCCTGGTAGGTGATCACGACGTGCGGGACGTCCTCGGGCTCGGGCACCCAGATCAGCGCCGCCTTGTTCTTGTGCTTTTCCAGGTGACGGTCGACGCAGTTGTAGCTGGCGTTCAGCTGGCCGCCGACAAACCAGCGCCAGAACGGCGGGTTGCTGGTGTCCAGTGTCGTATCCCAGTACTTGTCCCAATGCAGCAGGTCCGCGTATTCCCTGAAGCATTCGGGGAAGTTCTCTTCGGCGAACCGGCCGAGAATCGCCGGGTCCGAGGCGTTCGCCTGCCCGATGAACTTGGGCGGAGGAGGGTAATAGCCCTCTTCGCGCCAGTGCACCGCGATGGTTGCCTCGGAAGATTCGGCAGATTCCGAATCGTCGGCGGCGTGCCCTTGAACTTCTTCGGCCATGGGGAGTCCCTCCGCTTGCGCGTGATGTCAGATTTAACGCCAGAAGCACTCCAAATTTAACGCTAGCAGCCAGCATCCTCCATGGTCACGAGCCACAGATCTGGCGGGATTAACTTAGGTAAGTCACGCGGAGTACGCGTGTGCTGACGGGTGCAGCTCGGGGAAGGCTCGATCCAGGCCGGTAATCCGCATGATCTTCATCAGCGACGGCCGGGCCGACGCGAGCATGAGCTGGCGGCCGGCCTGCCGCGCGTGACGCGCGACCCTGGCCAGCGCCCCGAGCCCCGAGGCGTCGCAGAAGGTCAGGCCGGACAGGTCCACGGTGACCGGCGCCGACCGACCGTCGATGACCTCGCTGATGTAGGAGTAGGCCTGTTCGGCGGTGGCGATGTCGAGTTCGCCGGCCACGCTGACGATCTGGTATCCGTTCGCGCCCGTCTGGCAGGAAAGCTCAAGCTGAGCGGGCTCCACACGCTGCGCCTGAACCGGCACCATGCGCTTTGCGGTCATGGCTGCATCACTTCCCCCGTCTGGCACTGCCGCGGCAACATTGACGCGGTTCAGTGGACGTATGATCACGTGCTCTCCAACCCTGTCCCGTTAACGTCAGCGGCCCGACAAACCTTCCGCGCGCCGCCGAACCGGGACGGCACCCCAGGGCCCCGTACACTGGGGTGATGGTCCCGATTCTGGCAGCAGGGTCATTACCAGCGCAAATCATTAGAACCCCGAACACTGAGTCGGTACCGGGATTCTGCTGAGTAATACGTATGAGCGGCGACCCAGGTTCAACGGCTGCCGGGAGATCCTCAGGAGTTCCCGGCGTTTCCCGTGACGAGCGCGTGGCTGACGAGCGCGTGGCCGGGGTAACGTGCCGGTATGCGTGCCTGGCATGTTGAGGCGCCCGGGCCGGTGACCGGGCACCCGCTGCGCCTGTACACCGAGGACGACATACCCCGGCCGGGGCCCGACGAGCTGCTGCTGCGCGTCCTGGCCTGCGGCGTCTGCCGCACCGACCTGCACGTGACCGAGGGGGACCTGCCGCCGCACCGGCCCGGACCCCCTGGCG
>JBAUAY010001197.1:0-4540 GCA_049676235.1 Streptosporangiaceae bacterium | reverse complement strand
GCCCGGGCCAGCTCCGCTTCGGCGAGATCGTGATCGAGCCGCTGCCGACGGAACGACGCCATCGCCTCGTCCAGCGCGCTGGCCGCGTCGCTGGGCAGGCCGACCGCCAGCAGCGCGCGGGCCTTGTCCATGGCCAGAACGGGGAGGAAGCCAGGCGCGTTGAGCCGGTAGCCGTCGGCGGCTGCGTCGAACAGTTGCAGGGCGGCCGGAATGTCGCCCGCCAGCAGATCACAGAAACCCAGGTTGTGCAGTGTCTTGGCGGTAATCCGGTGATAGCCGTCGGCCGCGGCCACCTGCTGGCACCAGACCAGGTCGGGGCGCGCCCGCCGGACGTCGGCCGCGTTGAGATGGACGACGCTGCGGTTGAGCAGCGCCGCCGCCAGGTTCGCGGTCTCCGCCGGATTCCTTTCCAGCCGGGCCACGGCCTCGTCAAGGACCTTCAGCGCGCCGCCGGCCCGTCCGGTCCGCATCAAGATGAGTCCCCGCTGCAGGCACAGGACGCCGCGGCCGTCCGCCGCGATCAGATCCTCGGCCTGGTCCAGGAGGCTCAGCGCGTAGCCGGCGCGGCCCTGCTCGCACTCCCATTGGGCCAGGATGCCCAGCATGCGGGCGGCCAGGCCATGATGCATCTGGGCCACCTGCCGCGCATCGGGCCGCTTCCCGTCGTCGGTCCAGCCCAGCTGGCGCAGCCCCGAACGGACATGGCGGGCGCCGACCGCCGGGCGGCCGCTGTTGCCCTCCCGCAGGCCGCGTTCACGCGCCCCGCGGGCTAGCCTTTCGGCGCGGGCGAGCGAACGGCTAGCGCGGGCGGGGCGCTGTTCGGCGCGCGACATCCGGCAAGCGCCTCCCAGGTGAGCCGGTCAGAGGATGAGCGCGGGGGTGACAACCGAGCGCCCGGCCCCGGCTGGCCCGTGGTCGGCCGGGGCGACGATAAGCTGTGCGGTCCCGTGCGGCACCCGGGCGAAGGCGAAGCGGCCCTGCTCGTCGCTGGCGACGGTGAGCGGACCCGCCGTCGTCTTCATCTCGATGTTGCGGGACTGCGGCGGGGCCAGCCAGCCGTCGACCCGAGCCGTCTCGTCCCGGTTGGCCTCGATCCGGATCATGATGGTGAGGCTGTCGCTGTCGAAGGTGATCGTCCGGCTCTGTTCCGTTCCGCGGGCCGCCACGGTCAGCTGGTCCTCTTCCGTGAGCCGGGCCATTTCGATCTCCAGGTCGCGGAGCGCGAGAGAGAAGCGGATCCGCTCCGGGAGGTCCGCCGGCATGGGGTCGGTAGCCTGGTACAGCTCGCGGATGCCGCCGAGCAGCCCGAGGTCGGCCTCGTCGAGCGGATCGTCGGCTGACGGCAGGCGGCCCGGGTCGGATGGGGTCATAGTGAATTCCCGGCCGGGTCGCTGGCGAGCAGTGCGCGGAGTTTGGCCAGGCACCGACCGCGGGTGGGACCGATGCTCCCGACCGGCATGCCGAGGGCGGCAGCCACCGCCGCGTAGTCGGGCCGCGGCGCGAACGCGACGACCCGGAGCAGTTCCTGGCACCGCGCGGAGAGGCGCCCGATGGCCGTCCACAGCCTGTGCCGCTGGTCATCGAGGATGATCTGTTCCTCAGAGCCGGGCCCCTCGTCGGGCAGCTCGGCGAGCAGGTCCGCATCGGCGGGGAGCAGCCGGCGGCCTGTGGCGCGTACCCGCCACGCCTCCCGCTTGGCCGTGGTGACCAGCCAGCCCGCCAGGGCGGCCGAGTCGTGAATATCGTCCAGGTGCGCGACCATGCGCATCCACACTGTCTGCAGCACGTCTTCGGCATCACCGGAACTCAGCCCGGCCGAGCGCGCTACCTGCCAGAGCAGCGGGCTGAGGTCCGCGACGATCTGGCCGAGCGCATCCTCGTTGCCCTCCCGGGCGGCCGCCAGCCAGCCGGCGATCCGGGTGCTGCGGTCCGACTGGCTCGCCCGGACCGTGACGGACCTGTGGTCAGTCACCGCTAGGAGCCTCTCCGCGTCGGACTTCCCGGAGCAGCCTTTCCTCTTCTTCGCGCAGTTCCCTCAGGGCGGCCGCCGCCCGCTCTTTCCTCTTCGCGATGATCGCGGCCCGGTCGGCCCCGGCCGGTCCCGGCCGGTCAAGCCGCAGATCACCGTGGGCCTGGGCCGCTCCGGCCAGCAGCGATCGTGCGATGAGCGCGGCCATGTAAGGGGTCGAGAACGAGGTGCCGCTCCAGATCGCCCAGCCCCCGCGGAAGTCGTCCGGATCGAGCGCCTCGCGTCCGGGTGGCAGCGTCCCCGGTGGCGTGCGGTTGACCGGAATCCGCAGTTCCGGAGTGCGGCTGGCGTCGACGTCGGTGGGATAGGTGCTGACGACGGCGGCGCCGCGGGCCCAGGCCGTGACCCAGGGACCGTCGTTGCTGAACATCGCCTTGGTGCCGTTCGGGTTGAGCGCGCCCACGCTGATCACGGGCAGCGGGCCCGCTGGGACGGGTTCCCGGGCAAACGCCGCGGGGTAGAACTCACGGCTGGTGGCGAAGTTACCCGCCGCGGCGACCACCACGACCCCTAGGCCGAGCAGCGCCTCGATCGCCTTCCACAACCCAGCGGTCACGATCTTGTCGTGCGCCGACTCGCTGAAGTAGCCGAACGATAGTGACACCACGTCGACCATCCCCGCGAGATCACCTTCTTCGGCGAGTTCGATCCGCTTGATCAGGTGGCGGAGCGCGCAGAGGATGTCGCCCTCGTAGGCGACGTCGTCGCTGTGCAGGACCCGTACGGCCAGGACCCGGGCGTCGGGTGCGACCTGGCGCACGATGCCCGCGATGAACGTGCTGTGGCCCAGTGCCGGATTGAACTCGCCGATCAGCGGGCTGGCCATCATCGGCTTGTCCCAGGCGTCCCGGATCACCTGACGCGAATGGTCGCCCTTATCCCGGGCCTGCTGGCTTTCCGCGGCGATGGCGGCCTGGATGTCGTCGTCCACCGCGACGAAGCTGTCGGCGGGCATGGTGTACCCGCCCCCTCCGTCCGGTGCCACATCCAGCCACGGCTGAGCTCGGACGCCCGTGTCCAGGACGGCGACCACCGAGCGGCGGCCGTGATCGGCTGCGCATTGGTCGGCCCGCTTGCGTGCGGGCGGCTCGAGGAGTACGGCGATCGGGGTCCGCGGGTCCGCGCCGCTGAACATGTAGGAATCGGTGGCGGTCGGCCCGCTGACCGCACCGCTGGCGCCGGGACCTCCGGCGATGCCGCCGCCCCCTTCCGTGGCCGGGCTGCCGGTGATGGCCGAACTGACCATCAGATGCTCCAGCGAAATCTGCTCGACGGCTTCGGTGTGCCGGTCCGCTCGCTTTTGCGCGATGCCGTCCGCGCGTAGTGTCTGCAGCGCGACCCAGGCGTCAACCACGACCGGCGTGGGGTGGCCGAGCACCGGGGCCAGGACCGCGGTGCGAGGCAGCTGGGGCAAATCGAATTCGTCGCGGCGGTCCGGCTCCGGCGTGATCAGCTCGATCCCGATGTCGGCCAGGACCGTGGTTACGGTCCGCCGCACGTCGTCGTCTCGCCGCACGACGTCAGGAATCAGCAACGTGTTGGCCCGGTATACGGTCGGCCGGGGCGGCTGGTCACCGCTCAGCCGTACGGCCTTCCCCGGGTCGAGAACCCGGGCGCCGTGCCGCTGCAGGAGCGCGGCGGGCAGGGCGATCTGGCCGGGCGCCTGATCATCGTCACGATGCGGCGACGGATCACTCTGGGCAGGCGGCGTGAAGAACCACTTCATGTTCGGCTCCTGCAGGTGCGGTGCATGTCATCCCAGGCCCGTGGATCGCGAAGAATCCGGCGAAACTGGGCTGGATGCCTCCAATCGGATGGAGCCGGGGGTGGCACCGTGAAATACAGTCGCTCATATAACGAAGTGGTAACGAAGATCAAAATCATGAGGCCGAACGGGCTGCGGTCCACGCCCGCCGTTCCCTCACCCGCCCCAGGACCAAGCCGCTTGACCTGCTGTTACCGGGGCACCGTCAGCAGCGTCTTGCCGACCGTCGTCCTGGCCTCGATCGCCGCGTGCGCGTCGGCGGCTGCGGCCAGCTCGAATTCCTGGCCGATGACCGGCCGCAGGCGGCCCGCCGCGGCCTCGGCCAGGGCCGTCCGGACCAGGGCCGCCAGTTCCTCGGGGCTCGCGGCCGCGCCGGCCCGGATGGTGACCCGCCTGGCCTGGGCGAGTTCTGGCGTGACCCGGGCGAACTTCCCGCTGGCCATGCCGAACGGGCAGAACCGGCCACCCGTGGCGAGCAGGCCGAACGCCGCCAGCCCGATGTCCCCGCCGACGCCGTCGAACACCACGTCCACCTCGCCGACGGCGTCGCGAACCTGGGTGTCCCAGCCGTCGCGGCTGTAGTCGACGGCCAGGTCGGCCCCGAGATCCCGCGCGATCGCGAGCTTGCGCGGCTGGCCGGCCAGCGCCACGACCCGGGCCCCGGCGTTGCGGGCGAGCTGCACCAGCAACGTCCCCACGCCGCCCGCCGCGGCCTCGACCATGACGGTATCGCCCGGGCGCAGGCC
>JBAUAY010001196.1:0-2822 GCA_049676235.1 Streptosporangiaceae bacterium | reverse complement strand
CCCCTGGTCAGCGCGGTGCAAGCCCGCACAGCCCTGCACCGGGGAGATATCCCGGCCGCCCGCCGGGAACTTGTCAGCGCTCAGCGGCTGCGGCATCTGCTGACCTACGCCCTGCCCTACTTCGCCGTTCAGGCCCGGATCGAGCTCGCCCGCGTCCACCTCGCGCTCGCCGACCTGGCCGGCGCCAAGACGCTCATGCGGGAAGTCGATGAGCTGCTCCGGCGGCGGCCCGGCCTCGGGACCCTGACCGGTCAGGCCCGGGTGCTGCGCGCCCGCCTGTCGGAGGAGCATGGTTCAGGCGCCCCCGGAGCGTCCGCACTGACCGGCGCCGAGCTCCGCCTCCTGCCGATGCTCTCCACCCACCTGTCGTTCCCCGAGATCGCCGCGGAGTTGTTCCTTTCGCCTAACACCATCAAGTCCCAAGCCATCTCGATCTACCGCAAGCTAGGCGCCGCCTCACGCAGCCAGGCGGTCACCCGGTCCCGCGAGCTGGGTCTCCTTGAGGGGTGACGATCCAGAGTCGCGATCAGCGGACGATCAGGACCGTCTTGCCTGGTGGCCGTGGCTGTGCGCTGCCTTCGAATGCCCGGCGGCCGTCGCGGAGCGGGAAAGTCTGGCTGACGTTCGTGCGCAGCTGGCCGTTGTCTGCCAGTTCGGCTAGCCGGGCCAGCCCGGCGGGGTCGGGGGTGACGACGAAGAACATGGCGTGCACGCCGAAGGACTTCGCCCGCTCTTCGGACGGCGGAGCGCCGAGAGTGACCAGCCGCCCGCCGGGACGCATCAAGCCGTAGGCGGCGTCGAGGGCCGAGCCGCCGACGGTGTCGATGATGACATCCAGGCCGGATACGTTCTCCGGCCGGGCGCTGTCGGAGCTTATAAAGGCCTGCGCGCCGAGACTCCGCACGTAGTCCGCGTCCCTAATACGGCCGGTCGCGCTGACCTGAGCGCCGAGGATGGCCGCGAGCTGGACCGCGAACGCCCCCACGCCCCCGGCGCCGCCGGTCACGAGGACCTGCTCACCCGGTTCTACCGCCGCATAGTCCACTAGGGCCTGCCAGGCGGTCAGCGCCGCGAGTGGCAGCGTAGCCGTTTCCGCGTGCGAGACCGAGCGGGGCTTGGCGACGAGCTCACCGGCCGGGACGGCGACATACTCGGCGGCCGCGCCGTCCCGGTCGAATTCGATCAGGCCGCAGACCTCATCGCCGACGGCGACGCCAGTGACGCCGTCGGCGATCCCGGCGACCGTGCCGGACATCTCGTGTGAGGGGATGACCGGCGTGCGATCCCGGCCCTCCTTGGTGGTCCAGCTGAGGTCCCAGGTCAGCTCGGCGAAGGTAATCGCCGCGGCGTGCACCGCGACGAGGGCCTCGCCGGGCCCCGGCACGGGCGCCGGGGCCTGTTCGTAGACGAGTTGCTCGGGTCCGCCGCGGGCGTGCGCCCGCAGGGCCATCATCGTGTCCACCGAAGATCTCCCGGTCGTGGGTTTCGCGTGAAGGTCACAGGCTCTGCTTGGCGAGCCAGGCCAGGCACGTATCGGCGACCTCGCGCCAGCCGTGGTCGATGGTCAGGGAGTGACCGCGGTCGCTGAACTCCTCGAGGTCCGTGACGGCGGAGGAGTGCCGGTACTGCTTCACCGTGGACTTGGTGATGGCCTCGGGCACGGTGTGGTCCCGGCCGCCCATCATCAGGAGCAGTGGCCCGCGATCCTCGTTGGCGGTGTTGACCTTGTCCGGCGAATGCAGCGAGAAGTTCGCCGCCGCAGCCTCGAACAGCGGCTTGCCCGGCGCCGGGATCGTCCACCGCTCGTACAGCTCCTTGGACTCCTCTTCGCTGAGCGCGTTGCCGAAGCTGTAGTGGAACTGCTCGGCGGTAAGGGAGATGGCCCGGTGCTTGTTGGCCGGGTTCTTGAACACCGGCAGGGTGGAGTGCAACGCGGACAGCGGCAGCGGGAGCACGCCCTTGATCTGTGCCGCGTCGATGCCGATGGCGGCTGCGCCGTAGTCCATGCCGAGCAGTTTCTCAGCGATCATGCCGCCGAACGAGTGGCCGATCAGCACCGGCCTGACTGGCAGCTGGGCGATGATGCTGGCGTAGTGGCTGGTGACGTCGTCGATGCCGTGGTCAGCGATGCCGTCCGGGTTGGCGCGGCTGGCTTCCACCGTGTCGGAATCGCCGGGCCAGCCGGGCGCAACCGGCGCAAAGCCTGCCCCGCTGAACAGCTCGACCCACGGCGCCCACGAGGTGGCGTGCAGCCACAGGCCGTGGATGAAAACGACGGGAGTCCTGGTGGTGGTCATGTTCGCTGCCCTCCATGGCGAGGTTTGATGTTATCGCCATGGTGTCCGGCGGGCGCAGGCCGGCGCTTCAGTCACCCGACTGACGCGATGGGGGGACGCGTGCCGGTATCCCAGCCGCCGGTCCTGACTAACTCGTCCCAGTTGCCCACGCCGCCGGCCCGCACCTCGATCAGCGCCTCGTCGGCGCGCCGTCATCGTGGCCCGGGAAGCTCGAGAAACCCGACAGCACCGTCGATCTGGCGTCCGCCCGCTGCCCGCATGTGACCCTCCGGCGTTAGGAATCCGCTGATAGTAATGAGGACGGTAAGTGCCAAGCCGGCGCCAGGCTTCAGTCAACCGACTGAACCCGTCACCGCCGGCGGCCGCTTCCCCTATCCGAGCGGCTTGTCCGGGTCGAGGGGGGGTGGGTGCGGGCTGGTCTGGGCGCGGTGGCCGGGGAAGTCGGGCTGGCCGGTCAGGGCGGCCCGGTTGAAGATGGCGGCGAGTTCTGCTGCCTGGGTTCCCTGGCCTTCCCGTTCGGTCTGG
>JBAUAY010001195.1:0-1930 GCA_049676235.1 Streptosporangiaceae bacterium | reverse complement strand
CAGCGCGGCCGGGACCAGGTGGCCCGTGAGCAGTCTGGCCGCGACAACGGCGGACGCGATCAGGGCGGCCGGGACCAGACGAGCCGCGATCAGGGCGGCCGGGACCAGACAAGCCGCGATCAGGGCGGCCGCGACCAGGGTGGTCGGGACCAGGGCAGCCGTGATCACGGCAGCCGCGACGGTGGCCGCGACAACGGCGGCCAGGAGCGCGGCGGTCGGGACCGGGAGCCAATGGCGGCCAACCGCGGGCCCACGGGCGACCAGTACGACGATGGCGGCGGACGGGGCCGCAGCCGTGACCGGTTCAGGAACAGGAACCGCCGGCGCGACCGCCAGGCCGAGCCGGAGCTCGTGATCGGCGATGATGACGTACTCATCCCGATCGCCGGGATCCTCGACGTGCTCGACGCACAGGGATACGCCTTCGTGCGTACCACCGGCTACCTGCCCGGGCCGAACGATGTGTACGTGTCCCTTTCCCAGGTGCGCAAGCACGGTCTGCGCAAGGGCGATGTTATCGAGGGCGCCGTCAGGCAGCCGCGCGACGGAGAGCGCCGGGAGAAGTTCAACGCGCTGGTCCGGCTGGACAAGGTCAACGGGCTCGACCCTGAGAAGTCCGTGAGCCGGCCGGAGTTCTCCAAGCTGGTGCCGCTGTACCCGCAGGACAGGCTCCGGCTGGAGACCGATGCCGGCAACATGACCACCCGCATCATCGACCTGATCTGCCCCATCGGCAAGGGCCAGCGCGGCCTGATCGTGTCGCCGCCGAAGGCGGGCAAGACGATGATCCTGCAGTCGATTGCCAACGCCATCACCAAGAACAACCCGGAGTGCCACCTCATGGTCGTCCTCGTCGACGAGCGGCCGGAAGAGGTCACCGACATGCAGCGCACGGTGAAGGGCGAGGTCATCCACTCCACGTTCGACCACCCGGCCGACGACCACACCACGGTGGCCGAGCTGGCCATCGAGCGGGCCAAGCGGCTCGTGGAGATGGGCCACGACGTGGTTATCCTGCTCGACAACATCACCCGGCTGGGCCGCGCGTACAACAACTCGGCGCCCGCCAGCGGCCGTATCTTGTCCGGCGGTGTGGACTCCACGGCGTTGTACCCGCCCAAGCGATTCTTCGGCGCGGCTCGCAACATCGAGCACGGCGGCTCGCTGACGATCCTGGCGGCGGCCCTGGTCGAGACCGGCTCCCGGATGGACGAGGTCATCTTCGAGGAGTTCAAGGGAACCGGCAACATGGAGCTGCGGCTGCGCCGCGAGCTCGCGGAGAAGCGGCTCTTCCCCGCGGTCGACGTGGACGCGTCGAGCACCCGTAAGGAAGAGATCCTGCTCTCGCCGGACGAGCTTAAGATCATCTGGCAGCTGCGCCGGGTGCTGCACGCGCTCGAGCCGCAGCAGGCGCTTGAGCTGCTTATGGAGCAGATGCGTAAGACCAAGAGCAACGCCGAGTTCCTGCTGCAGGTGCAGAAGACCACGCTCGGCTCCTGACGCTCTGAACCGGGCTTCCACGGCGCCGCGCGGCGCCGGGGAAGCCCGGTTGCCCCACCCGCTGACCACGAAGGACAGCGGGAATGCGGGACCAGGAAAACTGGTTCCACTGTCTGGCACACTAGAAGCCGCAACCATGCGGTACCGGTTCACGTCCTCGGGCGACCCGGCGACCGCTCGAGGCAGGAGTTGTCACATGAAGGCTGACATTCACCCCCAGTACAACGTCACCACGGTGACTTGTGGCTGCGGGAACACGTTCACCACACGGAGCACCGCACCCAGCGGCACGATTCACGTCGAGGTCTGCTCGAACTGCCACCCGTTCTACACCGGCAAGCAGAAGATCCTCGACACCGGCGGCCGGGTCGCCAGGTTCGAGAAGCGGTTCGGCAAGAACCCCTCGACCAAGCCCTCCGACAAGAAGTAA
>JBAUAY010001194.1:0-3684 GCA_049676235.1 Streptosporangiaceae bacterium | reverse complement strand
CCCCCAGACCCCCTTGGGGGGGACAAGCCCCCCAGGCCCGTTGGGGGGGACAAGCCCCCCAGGCCCCGTTGGTGGGGACAAGCCCCCCACACGCCTTGTCATCCGCCGAGCCCCCTTGGCGACACGCCGTCGGGGGTACGCCCCGCACTGGCTGCGGGCCCTGTAGGTTTTAGGCGAACAGATGTTCGCGGACGTAGACGGAGACCGCCTGGTGAGCCTGACATTCGCGCGGCACCCGATCCGGGTGCTCGGCGTCGACCCTGGGCTGACCAGGTGCGGCGTCGGCGTGGTCGAGGGGGCGCCCGGCCGGGCGCTGACCATGGTCCGGGTCGGGGTGATCAGGACGTCGGCCGACGAGGACATCGCGGCACGGCTGCTGGCGATCGAGACCCAGGTCGAGGCCTGGCTGGACGCCGACCGGCCCGACGCGGTGGCCGTGGAGCGGGTGTTCAGCCAGCAGAACGTCCGCACGGTGATGGGCACGGCGCAAGCTGGCGCGGTCGCGATCGTCTGCGCGGCGCGCCGCGGGCTGCCGGTGGCCCTGTACACGCCCAGCGAGGTCAAGGCGGCCGTGACCGGGAGCGGGCGGGCGGACAAGGATCAGGTCACAGCGATGGTGACCCGCCTGCTGCGGGTCACCGACCCGCCGCGCCCGGCCGACGCCGCCGACGCGCTAGCGCTGGCGATCTGTCATATCTGGCGCGGCGGTGGCACCAGTCTGCGGCTGGCTGCCGCGCTCGGCGGAGGAGGGAGCGCGAAATGATCGCTCATTTGCGCGGAACGGTGGCCGGCGTCGCGCCGGACGGTGCCGTCATCGAGGTCGGCGGGGTCGGGATGCGCGTGCAGTGCACCCCGGGCACTCTGGCCACCCTCAAGCCGGGGGAACCCACGCAGGTGGCCACTTCGCTGGTGGTCAGGGAGGACTCGCTCACCTTGTACGGCTTCACCTCCGACGACGAGCGGAACGTCTTCGAGTTGCTGCAGACGGCCAGCGGCGTCGGGCCGAGGCTGGCTCTGGCCATGCTGGCCGTGCACGCGCCCGACGCGCTGCGCCGTGCCGTCTCGACCGAAGATCTCGGCGCCCTGACCATGGTCCCCGGCATCGGCAGGAAGGGCGCGCAGCGGATTGTGCTCGAGATGAAGGACAGGCTCGGGCCGCCGGGCGACGGCGGCGACGGCCTGCCCCTGCGGGCGGCGCAGCGGGCCCCCTCCTGGCGGGACCAGGTGCAGTCCGGCCTGGTGAACCTGGGCTGGCCGGCCAGGGAAGCCGACCTGGCCATCGCGGCGCTTGAAGACGAGGGCGTGATCGGCGGCTCCGACGGCGGCGCGGTGGACGTGGCCACGGTGTTGCGGGCCGCCCTGCGCAAGCTGAGTAAGCAGTAGCGGTGATGACCGAGGACGGGGCCCTCAGCCGGGCCGAGGAAGCCGAGCTAGCCGCGCGCCGGGCCCGACCTAACGACCCCAACGAGCAGGACGGCGGGGACGAGTTGGTGTCCCCGCTGGCCGACGCCGACGAGCGGTTCATCGAGGGCGCGCTGCGGCCCAAGCGGCTCAGCGAGTTCGTCGGCCAGGCGCGGGTGCGCGAGCAGCTGTCGCTGATCCTGCAGAGTGCCCTGCGGCGCGGCCGGCCGCCAGACCACGTGCTGCTGGCCGGCCCGCCCGGGCTGGGCAAGACCACGATGGCGATGATCGTCGCCGCCGAGCTCGGCGCGCCGCTGCGCATCACCAGCGGCCCGGCGATCGAGCGGTCCGGTGACCTAGCGGCGGTGCTGTCCACGCTCAGCGAGGGCGAGGTGATCTTCATCGACGAGATCCACCGCCTGGCCCGGCCCGCCGAGGAGATGCTCTACCTGGCCATGGAGGACTTCCGTGTCGACGTGGTGATCGGCAAGGGCCCGGGCGCGACCGCGATCCCGCTGGACATCGCGCCGTTCACGCTGGTCGGGGCGACCACCCGGGCCGGGCTGCTGCCGGCCCCGCTCAGGGACAGGTTCGGCTTCACCGCCCACCTGGACTTCTACCAGCCGGACGAGCTCGAGATCATCATCCGCCGGTCGGCCGGGCTGCTCGGGGTGACGTTCACCGACGAGGCTGCGGCGGAGCTTTCCACCCGGTCGCGCGGGACGCCGCGGATCGCCAACCGGCTGCTGCGCCGGGTGCGTGACTACGCCGAAGTCCGCGCCGACGGCGTGGTCACCGCGGATCTCACCCGGACCGCGCTTGAGCTCTACGAAGTGGACGAGCACGGCCTGGACCGGCTCGACCGCGGCGTGCTCGAAGCGGTGGTCCGCCGGTTCGGCGGCGGACCGGTAGGCCTGTCCACGCTGGCGGTAGCCCTGGGCGAAGAGGCGGAGACCGTCGAGGTGGTCGCGGAGCCGTTCCTCGTCCGGCGTGGGCTGCTAGCGCGGACCCCGCGCGGCCGCGTGGCCACGGCCGCCGGATGGGCTCATCTAGGTCTGGAGCCTCCCCCGTCACTAGCCGAACTCCCCTCCCTGTTCGACTGAGGGCGGCCGGCGCCCGTCCGGCGCGATCAAGATCGCGCCGAGGTCACGATCACTCCTAAAAACTCGTAGCCTGTTGGTGCGCGGTCAAAGCGCAGTTAAACTTCGGCAGTTGGTCGTTGGCTTCGGGCTACGGCCACGCTCGCAGAACCAACTGGAAGGATGCCCCGGTCATGGGGATTACCGCAGCCGCGGAAGCGGCAAGCAAGTCATCAAGCAGCGCGCTGACGTTCCCGCTCCTGATCGTGCTGGTCTTCGTCGGCTTCTACTTCCTGATGATCAGGCCGCAGCGGCGTCGCCAGCAGCAGGCCGCGCAGCAGCAGAATACCGTCAACCCTGGCGCCCGCGTCCGCACCACGGCCGGCATGTACGCCACGGTGACGGCGGTCGACGGTGACGACGTCGTGCTCGAGCTCGCCCCCGGCATTGAGGTCCGCTTTCTTAAGCGCGCCATCATGGAGGTCATCACCCCCGCCGACGCTGACGAGACCGACACCTTCACCGATGACGATTCCGAGCCGTTCGCCGAGGACGACGAGACTCCCGGAACCGACGAGGGTGCCGACGACGTTAAGTCAGCTGAAGACGGTCTCGCGGACTCTCACGACGATCTGGCCAAGTCCGACAAGGACAACGTGCACTGAGCCGTTGGCTGGCATGAGGGTTCTCGGGTAACGACCGATCTAGACAGGCGGAGACGTGGCAGCCCCATCAAGAACCGTCCCGCATCCGGGACGGGCACTCGCGCTTTTGCTCGTGCTCATCCTGGCCATGCTGCTCGGCATCCTCGGCGGAAAGCTATTCAGCCCGTCCCAGTGGCGGGACCAGTTCAAGGTCGGACTCGGTCTTGACCTGTCCAGCGGGACCCAGGTGACGCTGCAGGCCCAGACGCTGTCCGGGAAGCCTCCGTCGAGTGATGCAATGAACGCTGCGGTCAGCGTGATCGAGTCGCGGGTCAACGGCACCGGTAACTCCGGTGCCCAGGTCCAGCCGCAGGGCACCAACCTCCTGGTCGTGACCGTGCCGGGCGAGGGATCGAAGCAGACCATCCAGCTGGTGAGCCAGACCGCCCTGCTGATGTTCCGCCAGGTGCTGCTGTACCAGCCCTACAGCGCGACCAGCACGGCCCCGGCCCCCGCGGCGAGCGCGAGCGCCAGCCCCTCGGCCAGCGCCAGCCCATCGG
>JBAUAY010001193.1:0-7289 GCA_049676235.1 Streptosporangiaceae bacterium | reverse complement strand
CTTCCGGCCGGACCGGTCACGGCGCCGCCGAACCCCGCGGCCAGGTAGCCGGCCGAGGCCACCGCGAGCGCACAGAAGACCACCAGGCCGATGGCCAGTGTCGCCAGCGGTCGCCGGACAATCCGGGAGCAGGTCGGCCCCCACCACCCGGCCTGCCTGGCGCCCGGCTTGACCGAGGACGGCCAGAACGCGACCGGGCCGCAGATCGCGAGCAGCGCGGGCAACATGGTGAGCCCGGCGATGAGCATCAGCCCGATTGCGATGGCCAGCGGTGCCGCCAGCCCGGAGTACAGGCTGAACGTGGCGGTGGCCAGCGACAGCAGCGCGGCGATGAGGACGCCGGCGGAGAAGGTGATCGTCTCGCCGACCCGCGCCACCGAGAACTCGATCGCCCGGTGACACGGCAGCCCGGCCCGCATCTCCTCCCGCACCCGGAACATCAGGAACAGCGCGTAATCCGTGCCCGCGCCGAGCACCAGCACGATCAGCAGCAGCGAGGCGATCTGCGACACGCCCAGTCCGTGCACCGCGGCCTCGGCGGTGAGCCGCTCGGCGACCAGCACCACGACCACGGCGGGCAGCACGGCGATCAGCGGTGCTAGCGCCGACCGGAACACCGCGACGAGCAGCGCGATCACGAAGATGATCGAGAACCACTGGACCTGGCCGCCGGTCTTGCTGGAGGTCGCGTTGGTGTCCACCCGGGTCGCCACGGGGCCCGCGGTGTGCACCGAGAATCCGGACGGCGGCCCCGCCAGGCGGATGACATCACGCAGGCCAGCCACCAGGGTGGCCTGCTGGGCGGTGGCTAGCCCGCCGGACTGGGCCAGCGTGGCCAGCACCGTGAGCTGCTCGGCCCGGCCGTCGGCGGACTGCCCGGCGTCCCGCACCGAGACGACCCCGTAAACCCTGGCGACCCGCGCCAGTGAGCCCGCCAGCCGCGCCACGAACGCCTGATCCGCTGCGGTCAGCGTCCCGTCCGCACGGGCGGCCACCACCGTGACCGCGGTCAGCGCGGCCGCCTGCAACGGCGAGGCCAGCTGGGCCGCCTGCTCGCTGGGCGCGTTGCCCGGCAGGAACGAGGTGTTGTCGCTCTGCGTCACGCTCGACAGCGACGGCAGCAGCGTCATGGCCGCCACCGCCCCGGCCACCCAGGCCAGCACGATCGCCCAGCGGAAGCGGACGGAGAGCCGGCCGACCGCAGTGAAGAACGTATCCACGAAGGCCATCGTCGCCGGCCGGGGCGCGGACCCGTTAGACCCAGGGGAGCGTAAAGTTACTTCGTGGCAGATCCGCACGGACCCGGAGCCTACCGGCCGGCGCCGGGTGAGATTCCCGAGTCCCCAGGGGTCTACAGATTCCGCGACCAGCGCGGCCGGGTGATCTACGTCGGCAAGGCCAAGTCGCTCCGGCAGCGGCTGAACTCCTACTTCGCCGACTTCGCCAGCCTTCACCCGCGCACCCAGATGATGCTGACCACGGCGGCCGGCGTCGAGTGGACCGTGGTCGGCACCGAGGTCGAGGCGCTGCAGCTCGAGTACTCCTGGATCAAGGAGTTCGATCCCCGGTTCAACGTCAAGTACCGGGACGACAAGAGCTACCCGTACCTGGCCGTCACCATGGGCGAGGAGTACCCGCGGGTCATGGTCATGCGCGGCGCCAAGCGGAAGGGCACCAAGTACTTCGGCCCGTACAGCCACGCCTGGGCGATCCGAGACACGGTCGACACGCTGCTCCGGGTGTTCCCGGTGCGCACCTGCTCGGCAGGCGTGTTCAAGCGGTCCGGCCAGATCGGCCGTCCCTGCCTGCTCGGCTACATCGGCAAGTGCTCCGCGCCGTGCGTCAAGCGGATCAGCGAGGAGGAGCACCGCGCGCTGGCGCAGGACTTCTGCGACTTCATGGCCGGGCAGACCAGCCGGTTCGCCAGCCGTCTCGAGGCCGACATGAAGCAGGCCGCGAGGGAGGAAGAGTTCGAGCGCGCCGCCCGGCTCCGCGATGACCTGCGGGCGCTGGAGCGCGCGATCGAGAAGCAGGCGGTGGTCCTCGGCGACGGCACCGACTGCGACGTGATCGCGCTGGCCGAGGACCAGCTGGAGGCGGCCGTCCAGGTGTTCTACGTGCGCGGCGGGCGGGTCCGCGGGCAGCGCGGCTGGGTTCTTGACAAGATCGAGGAGGTGACGCCGGCCGGCCTGGTGGAGCAGTTCCTCGGCCAGGTCTACGCGGACACTCCGGCCGACGCCGAGGCGGTCAACGCCGGCATCCCGCGTGAGGTCCTGGTCCCCGAGCTGCCGCCAGACCCGACCACCATGACCGAGTGGCTGGCCGAACGCCGCGGCGGCCCGGTCATCCTCCGCGTGCCGCGGCGCGGCGACAAGAAAGCCCTGCTGGAGACCGTGGCCCGCAATGCGGGCCAGACGCTGGCGCTGCACAAGACCCGCCGCGCCAGCGACCTGACCACGCGGAGCAAGGCGCTCAGCGAGATCCAGGAGGCCCTCGGCCTGGACGACGCGCCGCTGCGGATCGAGTGCTACGACGTATCGAACCTGCAGGGCACGCACGTGGTGGCGTCGATGGTCGTGTTCGAGGATGGCCTGGCCCGCAAGAGCGAGTACCGCCGGTTCGCGATCAAGGGCACCGACGGCACCGACGACATCTCCGCGATCTTCGAGGTGATCACCCGGCGGTTCCGCCGCTACCTGGCGGAACGCGAGAAGACGGGCGAGCTGGACACGCTCGGCGACCCCGACCCAGAGGAAGATCAAGACCTCATCGCCGAACGGACCGAGGTAACCGCCGCAAGGAAATTCGCCTATCCGCCCAACCTGGTGGTCGTCGACGGCGGCCCATTGCAGGCCGACGCGGCGGCCCGGGCCCTGGCCGAGCTGAGCATCGACGACGTCGCCGTCTGCGGGCTCGCCAAGCGCCTGGAGGAGGTGTGGCAGCCGGGCGAGGAGTACCCGGTCATCTTGCCGCGCAGCAGCGAAGGGTTGTACCTGCTGCAGCGGGTGCGGGACGAGGCGCACAGGTTCGCGATCGCCTACCATCGCGCCAAGCGCAGCAAGGCCGCCACCACCAGCGCGCTCGACGACGTGCCCGGGCTCGGCCCGGCCCGCCGCAGGACCCTGCTCAAGCACTTCGGCTCGGTGCGTAAGCTCAGCGCAGCGAGCGTGGAGGAGATCGCGGCGGTGCCGGGTATCGGCCCCCGGCTCGCCGGCACCATCTCGGCCGCCTTGGGTTCCAATCAAGCGGGGGAGCAAGTATGAGGACGGTTGACGACCCAGCGGAGATCCTCGTTCCAGCGGACATCGTCGTCATCACCGGCCTGTCCGGGGCGGGGCGGTCCACCGCCGCCAAGTCGCTGGAGGACCTAGGCTGGTTCGTGGTCGACAATCTGCCGCCGGGCCTGCTGCCCACCATGGTCGACCTCGCGGCCAGGTCCAACGGCGCGGTCAGCCGGATGGCCGCGGTGGTTGACGTGCGCAGCCGAGCGTTCAGCACCGACCTGAAGTCGGCCGTCACCGACCTCGGCGCGCGCGGCGCAACCGCCCGGGTGGTCTACCTCGAAGCCGCCGAGGACACGCTGGTGCGCAGGTTCGACAGCGAGCGGCGGCCGCACCCGATGCAGGGCAACGGCCGGGTCACCGACGGCATTGCCGCCGAGCGCGAGCTGCTGCGCGAGGTCCGCGGCGACTCCGACCTGGTCCTGGACACGACCCGGCTCAACGTGCACGAGCTGCGGGCCAGGATGCGCGACTTCTTCGGCGGCACGGCGGCCGGACTGAGGCTCAGCGTCGTCTCGTTCGGCTTCAAATACGGCCTGCCGGTGGACGCTGACCAGGTGGCGGACTGCCGGTTCCTGCCCAACCCCCACTGGATCCCCGAACTTGCCCATATGACGGGGCAGGACGAGCCGGTCCGCGACTACGTTCTCTCCCAGCCTGGCGCCAAGGAGTTCCTGCGCCATTACGCGGAGTTGCTCCATGTGGTGCTGCCCGGCTACGAACGTGAGGGCAAGCGGTTCGTCACCCTCGCGGTGGGCTGCACCGGCGGCAAGCACCGGAGCGTGGCGATCGCCGACGAGCTGGCGGCGCGCGTGGCGGGTGCTCTGGGAGCGGGCGCGGACGTGCAGGTAGTGCACCGGGATCTGGGTCGGGAGTGAGCACTTGGTGACCGGCCTGAGGGCCGTAGCGCTCGGTGGCGGGCACGGGCTGGCGGCGTCGCTGTCGGCGTTGCGCAGAGTGACAGATGAGCTCATCGCGATCGTAACGGTCGCGGACGACGGCGGGTCGAGCGGTCGGCTGCGCCGCGACTTCGGCGTCCTGCCCCCCGGTGACCTGAGGATGGCGCTGGCCGCGCTCTGCGGCGACGACGAGTGGGGCACCACCTGGAGCAAGGTCGTTCAGCACCGGTTCGGCGGCTCTGCCGACGGGGCGGGCTCTGAGCTGGCTGGCCACGCTGTCGGCAACTTGCTCATCGTGGCGCTGTGGGACTTGCTCGGCGATACCGTCGCGGGCCTGGACTGGGTGGGCAGGCTGCTCGGGGTGGGCGGCCGGGTGCTGCCGATGGCCGCGGTGCCGCTGGACATCGTGGCCGAGGTGGTCGGCGCCGACCCGGCCAGGCCGGACGAGGTCAGTACGGTCCGGGGACAGGCAGAGTGCGCCACCACGCCGGGCCAGGTGCGGTCGATCACGCTGCTGCCGCCCGACCCGCCTGCGGTACCCGAGGCGGTACGGGCGGTGCTCGACGCCGACTGGGTCGTGTTCGGCCCCGGCTCGTGGTTCACCAGCGTGCTGCCGCACCTGCTGGTGCCCGAGCTCGCCTCCGCGCTGCACGTCACGACGGCCCGGCGGCTGCTCGTGCTCAACCTGGCGCCGCAGCCGGGGGAGACGGAAGGATTTTCGCCGCACAAGCACCTTGAGGTCCTCGCCAGCCACGCGCCTGCGCTTACTGTGGACGTGGTCCTGGCCGACACCAGGGCCGCGAGAACCGGTAACCTGGCCGACCTGGAGAAGGCGGCCGCGCTGCTCGGGGCCCGGCTGGTGATGGCGGACGTGGCCGCGGCCGACGGCACGCCCAAGCATGACCCGAGGCTGCTGGCGGGGATGTACGCGCAGATATTCCAAGGGGGGTCTGGGGGGATGGGTCCCCCCAGATCGGGGGTTCCGGGGGTCGCCCCCCGGGCCAACACAGTTGGGGAGTGACGCCGCATGGCAATGACTAGCGTGGTGAAGGACGAGCTGAGCCGAGTCCAGGTAATCAAGCCCTGCTGCCGTAAGGCAGAGGCTTCCACGCTGCTCAGATTCGCCGGCGGCCTGCACCTGTCCGAGGGCCGGGTGGTGATCGAGGCCGAACTCGACACCGGCGCGGTCGCACGTCGGCTGCGCGCGAGCATCACCGAGGTGTTCGGCCACCCGGCCGAGTTCCTCGTGCTCTCGCCGAGCGGTCTGCGCAAGGGGAACCGTTACCTGGTGCGGGTGAGCAAGGGGCAGGCCGGCGAGAGCCTGGCCCGGCAGGCCGGGCTGATCGACAGCTACGGGCGCCCGGTGCGCGGCCTGCCCAGGCAGGTGGTGTCTGGTTCGGCCTGCGACTGCGAGGCCGCCTGGCGCGGCGCGTTCCTGGCCCACGGGTCGCTGACCGAGCCAGGCCGCTCGATGGCGCTCGAGATCACCTGCCCCGGGTCCGAGGCGGCGCTCGCCCTGGTCGGCGCGGCTCGGCGGCTGAAGGTGCACGCCAAGGCACGCGACGTGCGCGGCGTGGACCGGGTCGTGATCAGGGACGGCGAGGCGATCAGCGCCATGCTGACCAGGCTCGGTGCGCACCAGGCCGTGCTGGCCTGGGAGGAGCGCCGGATGCGCCGCGAGGTCCGGGCCACCGCCAACCGGCTGGCCAACTTCGACGACGCCAACCTGCGCCGCAGCGCGCGTGCCGCCGTCGCCGCCGGCGCGCGGGTGGAGCGTGCGCTGGAAATCCTAGGACCGGACGCGCCGCAGCACCTGACCATGGCGGGCCACCTGCGGATGGCGCACCGGCAGGCCAGCCTGGAGGAACTCGGCCAGCTCGCTGACCCGCCGCTGACCAAGGACGCCATCGCCGGCCGCATCCGCCGCCTGCTGGCCATGGCCGACCGCCGGGCCAGCGAGCAAGGCATCCCGAGTACCGAGGCCTGCCTCACCGTGGACATGCTCCCCTAGGGGTCGTCAGCACCGTCGTGGGTAGAAACTGCCCCTATTTATTCGGGACGCCTGCTGCTTCGCAAGAGTTAGGTGGGCGCGCTCGATCTCGTTCCCACTCCGGGCGATCGCGATCTCGTAGGCGGCGTCCGCCTCGGCGGGCCGGCCCAGGCGCCGGAGCAGGTCCGCGCGGATGGCGTGAAACAGGTAGTACCCGCCTAGGTCCAGGCGGTCGACCAGGGTGAGCGCCGCGGCCGGGCCGTCGACCTCGGCGACCGCGACGGCGCGGTTGAGTGCCACCACCGGGCTCGGTGCCACCGCCAGCAACTGGTCGTACAGCCGCAGGATCTGGTCCCAGTCAGTGGCGGCCGAGACCGGGGCGTCGCTGTGCACGGCGTTGATGGCCGCCTGGATCTGGTACGGGCCCGGCTGGTCGCGGCGCAGGCACTGGCGGACGATGGCCTGCCCTTCGGCGATCAGCGTGCGGTCCCAGCGGGTCCGGTCCTGGTCGGCGAGCAGGATGAGCGCGCCGTCCGCGGACGTGCGCGCCACCCGCCGTGACTCGCTGAGCAGCATCAGCGCGAGCAGCCCGAGCACTTCCGGCTCGTCCGGCATGAACTGGGCCAGCAGCCGCCCCAGCCTGATTGCTTCGGCGCACAGGCCGGCCCGCGCCAGCGACTCACCCGAACTCGCCGTATAACCCTCGTTGAAGATGAGGTAGACGACGGCGAGCACGGCCGAGATCCGCCCGGGCAGGTCGGCCTCCGCCGGGATCCGGTAAGGGATCCCGGCGTCCCGGATTTTGGCCTTGGCCCGGACCAGCCGCTGGGCCATGGTCGGCTCCGGCACCAGGAACGCGTGCGCGATCTCGGCTGTGGTGAGCCCGCCGAGCAGCCGGAGCGTGAGCGCCACCCGGGCGGCGGTGCCGAGCGCCGGGTGGCAGCAGGTGAAGATGAGCCGCAGCCGGTCATCGCGCACCGGGCCCTCCTCCTCCTTTTCTTCGTGGGCGTGTAGCAGCGCGGCCTGCGCGTGCTTGCCGTCGCGGGCCGCCTCGCGGCGCAGCCGGTCGATGGCCCGGTTGCGCGCGGTAGTGATGATCCACCCGGCGGGGCTCGGCGG
>JBAUAY010001192.1:0-1584 GCA_049676235.1 Streptosporangiaceae bacterium | reverse complement strand
CTGACGGACCGCCGAACCGGGAGCGCGGGCGCCCCTGACCCGGTACGGCTGCGTGACGCGCGCCACCATCCCGCCCGACTGGAGCCCGGCGTCACGAGCCGCCAGCAGGTCGGGCGCTCCGACGGTGCCGCCCGCGCCGTGGGTGAGGACCAGCAGGAACCGTGCTGCCGCGCTATCCCCTTCGAGTTCGGCCTGCGCGGCCCCGCCCTCGGTAATCATCTGCACAGGCCCATTGTCCCCACCGCACCCGGCGGTCAGCAGCACGGCCCGGCGGAGGGGCTGAGGCTAAACGTCGAGGAGCCTCTTGAGGAACTGGCCGGTGTAGCTTTCCTCGACGGTGGCGATGTGCTCGGGCGGCCCGCATGCGACCACCGCGCCGCCGCCTGCGCCGCCTTCGGGGCCGAGGTCGATCACCCAGTCCGCGGTCTTGATGACGTCGAGGTTGTGCTCGATCACGATGACCGTGTTACCGGTCTCGACCAGCCGGGTGAGCACGCCGAGCAGCTTGCGGATGTCCTCGAAGTGCAGGCCGGTGGTCGGCTCGTCCAGGACGTAGATGGTCCGGCCGGTAGCGCGGCGCTGCAGTTCCGAGGCGAGCTTGACCCGCTGCGCCTCGCCACCGGACAGGGTGGGTGCGGGCTGGCCCAGCCGGACGTAGCCGAGGCCCACGTCGACCAGCGTCTTCAGGTGCCGGTGGATGGCCGGCACCGGCTCGAAGAACTCGGCTGCCTCCTCGATCGGCATGTCGAGGACCTCGGCGATCGTCTTGCCCTTGTAGTGCACCTGCAGGGTGTCGGTGTTGTACCGGGCGCCGTGGCAGACCTCGCACGGCACGTAGACATCGGGCAGGAACTGCATTTCGATCTTGATGGTGCCGTCGCCGGAACAGGCCTCGCACCGGCCGCCCTTCACGTTGAAGGAGAACCGGCCCGGCTGGTAGCCGCGGATCTTGGCCTCGGTGGTCGCCGCGAACAGCTTCCTGACGTGGTCGAACACGCCGGTGTAGGTGGCCGGGTTGGACCGGGGCGTGCGCCCGATCGGACCTTGATCAACGTGGACCACCTTGTCCAGGTGCTGGATGCCGGTGATCCTGGTGTGCTTGCCGGGCACCGTGCGCGCGCCGTTGAGCTCGCGGGCCAGGGCCTTGTACAAGATGTCATTGACCAGCGTCGACTTGCCCGAACCCGACACCCCGGTGATCGCTACCAGGCAGCCGAGCGGGAACGCCACGTCCACCCCGCGCAGGTTGTGCTCGCTCGCGCCCTTGACCGCGACCTCGCGGCTCTTGTTGCGTGGCCGGCGGCTGGCCGGAACCGGAATGGCCTCCCGCCCGGACAGGTAGGCGCCGGTCAGCGACTCGGGGCTGGCCAGCAGATCGGCGACCGTGCCGGAGACCACGATGTTGCCGCCGTGCTCCCCGGCCCGCGGCCCGATGTCCACCACCCAGTCCGCCGCCCGGATCGTGTCCTCGTCGTGCTCGACGACGATCAGCGTGTTACCCAGGTTGCGCAGCCGCAGCAGCGTCTCAAGCAGCCGGTGGTTGTCCCGCTGGTGCAGCCCGATGGACGGCTCGTCGAGCACGTA
>JBAUAY010001191.1:0-5560 GCA_049676235.1 Streptosporangiaceae bacterium | reverse complement strand
ACCGCGGCCACCCGGCCGCCGCGGCGGGTGACCTCACGCGCCACCCCGCCGCCCACCTTCCCGAACCCCTCGATGGCCACCGAACGGCCGGGCCAGCCCGAACCCCACCCGGCGCGCAGCGCCGCCTCCGCGGCCGCGGCGACGCCGTACCCGGTCAGCACATCCTCGAACGGCATGCCGTCCACGACGGCAGCGATGGCCGCCGGCGCGGCCCGGTGTTCGCGCAACGGGGCGAAGTCCTCCTCGGCCGTGCCCATGTCCGGCCCGGTCAGGAACCGGCCCGCATCCACGAGGGGACGCACCTCCGCGCAGAACCCGGCCATCAGGGCGCCCTTGCCCGCCCGGTCCGTCGGATCCCCGCGCACTCCCGCCTTGGCGCCGCCGACCCGCTCCCCCAGCGCGGCGAACTTGTAGGTCATCGCCCGCGCCAGCAACGCCACCTCAGCCACGCTGACATCCGGCGCCAGCCGCGTCCCCCCAGCCGACACCGGCACGCCAGGCAGATCGAACACCACGAACCCCGGGACCGAGCCCAGTTCCACGATCTCGGGACCGCCGCCACCGCGTCCAGTCAGCGGATCGCCTGCCATGCTGCCAGACGATAACAGCCGCACTGGCCACAGCCGCCGTAAGGTGCGAAAATGGGGCCATGGCTGATGACGTAGGGAACCCCGGACGGCAGTTCGCCGCGGCCTGGCAGGCCGCCACGGCCGCGCTGGACGAGTGGCGGCAGCAGGTGGCGGTAGCGACCGCCGAGGCGCGGGGCAAGATCGATCCGGCCGTCCGCGCCGCGATGGAGGCCGGGCGCGCCGCCTTTACCGGCGAATGGCGAGCCTGTCATTGCGCGTGCGGCACGGCCCACCCCGATGACCGCGGCGTCTGCGACGGCAGCGCCGTCATGACCCGGCGGGTCGGTGGGGCGGACGTGCGGCTGTGCGCACCCTGTGCCGTGGCGCAGGGCTTCGCGGAATTTTCGCGCTAGCCCGTCGCCCGCTGCCCGCCTAGCGCCCGAGGGACGCCCGGCGGGCCAGCCCGTCGACGAAGATGTCGATGAGCAGCTCGAAGCGCTCGTCATCGTCGGCGAACGCGAACTCGTCGGCCAGGCTGGTCATGTGCGGGAAGACGTCGCCCGGGAGTGAGGCGATGTAATCGCGGACCATGTTCCCGGTCTCCTTAAGGCTCGCCGGGTCCCGCTGCGGAGCCCTTCCGTCGGCCCCGTCCTCCACCCCGGTTTCGTCCAGGGTGAAGCCGTTCACCGTGGCGATGAGCAGTAGGTAACCCTGCACGGCCAGGCGCGGCGACAACCCGCCTGCCCGCAAGATCGCCAGCACCCGTTCGGAGTAACGCAGCGCGTTCGGTCCCATCGGGATGCGGCCGATCGAGATGCGCACGAGATACGGGTGCCGCAGGCTGGTGCGGCGCTGGGCCCGGGCGACGTCCTTCAGCTGCTCCTGCCACCGCGCGGGATCGGGGCCGGGCACCTGCCCCTCGCCGATGATCTCGTCAAACACGAGGTCAAGCAGGCCGTCCTTGCTGCCGACGTCCCAGTACAGCGACGCGGCACCGGCACCGAGCTCGTCGGCGAGCCGCCGCATGCTCAGCGCCGCCAGGCCCTCGCGGTCGAGCAGCCGGATGGCGGCGGCCACGATCGCGTCCCGGCTGATCGGCTCGCGCCGCCGCCGGGCCCGCCGGTCGGGCAGTTGCTGCCAGGGCGGCGGCGGGATCTGCGGTTCGGCACCGGACGACCCCAAGGAACCGGACTCCGCTGCACTGGCCGCTGGGTTCGCCGACATCAGGACCTCTCTCGTGTGCCGATCTCGTGTGCCGATCTCGTGTGCCGAGCGTCATTGAACCACTCTTTAACACTGTACCAATATCGAACACTGTTTGACTAGATCGTTGGTCGATGATAAAACACCGTTCGAGAGCCAATCACAGTTCGAGGGAGTGGGGAAATGACCACCAGTCAGGCTGTCGTCGCCGGCCGCCAGTCCACGCAGGCCGGTTACCCCCGGCGCTGGCTCGCCGCGATGGTCATGATCGTCGGTGCGCTCATGGACATGATTGACGTGACGATTGTCAACGTGGCGCTGCCGTCGATCCGCCGTGACCTGCACGCCGATGCCACGCAGCTGGAATGGGTGGTGTCCGGGTACATGCTGGCGTTCGCGGCGACGCTCATCATCGCCGGGAACTTCGGCGACCTGCTCGGGCGCAAACGCATGTTCCTCTTCGGCGCAGGGTTGTTCGGGCTGGCGAGCCTGAGCGCCGGGCTGTCGGTGTCCGGCGCGGAGCTGATCGCCGCCCGCGTCGTGCAGGGCACTGCCGCCGCGGCCATGGCGCCGCAGGTGCTCGCCACCTTCCGCGCCATCTTCACCGGGGAGGAACGGGGTAAGGCGTTCAGCATCTACGGGGCGATGCTCGGCTTCGCCTCCGCGGTCGGGCTGCTCCTCGGCGGAGTACTGACCGACGCGAACCTGTTCGGCTGGGGCTGGCGCTCGATCTTCTTCGTCAACGTGCCGGTGGCCGCCTGCGCACTGATCGCCGGCGTCCGTTTGGTGCCCGAGACCCGCGACCCGGCGGCGCGCCGGCCCAACCTGCCCGGGGCGGTGCTGCTGGCCGGTTCGCTGGTCGCTATCGTCTACCCGCTGCTCGAGGGCCGTCAGCTCGGCTGGCCTGCCTGGATATGGCCGCTGATCGGCGCCGGCCTGGCCGGCCTGTGCGCGCTGGGCGTGTTCGAGGCCAGGCGGTCCGGCCGACAGGTCAACGGGGTCGCGCCACTGCTGCGGGCGGGGCTGTTCCGCGTTCCCGCGTTCGCGGCCGGGCTGGGCATCCAGCTCGCATTCATGGCCGGCCTGCAGGGCTTCTTCCTCGGCTGCACGCTATGGCTGCAGATCGGCGAGCAGTTCTCACCGCTGAAGGCCGGCCTGACCGCGGTCGCGTTCAGCGTCGGCAGCTTCGCCGGCGCGCCCGTCGCGGTGCCACTGGCCCAGCGCCACGGCCGCCGTGTCTTGGCGAGCGGCGCGCTGCTGATGGTGGCCGGCATCGCGGGCGTGGCGGTAGCGGCCGGGCACATCGGCGTGAACGGCAGCCCGTGGCCGGTCGTCCCTGGCTTGGCGGTAGCCGGCGCGGGCCTGGCCCTGCTGATCATCCCGCTGGTCAACGTGGTGCTCGCGGCGGTCCCCGTCGAGGTGGCCGGCGGCGCGTCCGGGCTGTTCAGCACCGCGCAGCAGCTGGGTGGCGCGCTCGGCGTGGCCCTGTTCGGCACCGTCTTCTTCGGCTATCTCAGCAGCCACACGTTCGAGGCGGCGCTGGTCCACACCGCGCCGTACGTGATGGGCGCGTTCGCGCTCTGCGCGGTCCTGTCACTGCTGCTGCCGCGCACGGCCGTATCGGAACAGACGCTGACCGAATCCTGACAAGGCCGCCGCCCGCCAGGTGTCTAGCCGCCGGGCGTCAGGCCCGGGACGTCACTGCCGCGAGCTCAGCCAGGTGGTGCAGCGAGTTGGTGAGATGCTCAGGGCCGAACGGCGGGAACTTGATGCCCCGGTCCCGGATGAACTGCGGCACCGCCGACCAGTCGTAGGTGAGCGTGACCGCAGTCTCGGACGGACCGAGCGGCGCAAGGTCGTAACGCCGGATCCAGCCGCCGAACTCCAGCTGACCGTCGCCCTTCTCCTGCCCCGTCAGCCAGCCAATGGCGCGGCGGGTCGAGCACCTGGACCTTGTTGACCACCTGGTAGTCACCATAAGCAGGTAACGCCAGAAGAGGAGTCGTCGCACTCGCACGCCGGGCAGCACCGCGGCGGCCTGGTTGGCGACCTCTCTGGTGGTCAGCGGCGGGTCCATGACCACGGGCATAGTCGAGCGGGTGGAGTCCTTTGCGAACCCGCCGTTGCGCCGGGAAAATTCCAGGTCGCGTATATCCATCGGGCCGCGTATTACCCAATCGACATGATTCATCCCCGGCATCGAAAAGAATGCTACTGCCCAATCGGCATGATTGATTCTCGTCATCGAAAAGAATCGTTGGGAAAGATGGGTGAAGTCATCCATCATATTCGTCAGATCATAGTTTCGTTAAAAGCAGGTCGTCGGACCTCATCTGCGTTACCGGAGCGTTGAAGTAATGTTCCCAGGGGAAGCTCACGGATCGCCTGACTTTCTCAGGCCCCTCGCCGGCGTAGACGAGACCAGCGGCTGCGAGGCGGCCCTCCGGCTGCAACGGTCGATCCTGCCCACCCCGCAGCAACGGTTCAGCCTGGGGCGGTACGACCTGTCGGTCAGGTACCGGCCCGCCGAGTCCGGCAACCGGGTGGGCGGTGACTGGTACGACGCGCGGCTCGGACCTGACGGCAGCGCGGTGGTGGCGATCGGCGATGTCGCCGGCCACGACCTGGTCGCGGCCGCGGGAATGGCCCGGATAGGCAATGCGCTGCGCGGCCTGTCCGTCACCGGGCTGCCCGCTAGCACGCTGCTTTACTTGCTGAACCGGCTCGTCTGCTCGGACGAGAGCCCGGAACGGGTCGCGTCTGCGGCGGTGTTCGTCCTCGACCAGGACCGCCCCGCGCTGCGCTGGGCCCAGGCCGGGCATCCGCCGCCCGTGCTGGTATCCGGCGGCGCGGCGCGGCTGCTCGCTCGGCCGTCCGGCCTGCTGCTTGGCGCCGTGCCGACCGCGCAGTACGACTTGGGGGAGGAGGAACTGGCGGCAGGGGACGTCCTATTCCTTTACACCGACGGGCTCATCGAGCGGCGGGACCGGGACATCGACGCAGGGCTCATGGCCCTGCTCGCCGCGGCCGGCGGCGAGCAGGGCCAGAGCGCCGACGAAGCCATCGCCGCGCTGCTCGACCGCCTCGACCCGCCGGTCGCCGAAGACGACGTGTGCCTGCTCGCCATCCGCGTCAGGTGAGCGCAGCTTTGCATTTGCATTGCCCGTCCCCCCGCAGCTCAGCGGGATACGGCTTCTTGGATACCATGAGCCCCTTTTCCAGAGGTCACAGCCTCCAAGGAACCCGGGGCAATCCAGTCGGGCATACGCCGTTATCCCGGACGCCTAAAACTAAAAGGAAGGCACGCGCCAAACCAGGAACAAGCTCCTGCGGGCAGGCGTGGGACCGCCGGGTGAGCGTGTCAAGCAGGACGGTCGTAGCGGCGGTCATCCGGCGGTCCGTGCAGACGGCCGCGGAGAGAGTCCAGCGCAGTCGGACGTCATCAACGGGTACGGCACACAGGCCCGCCAGCATCTCGCCGCCGATGGCTGACGCCGGTGCCAGGGTGGTAGCGAACCGGGCGCGGACCAACCTGGACATCAGCGCGTAATCGGCGACCTCAAACGCGGAGCGCGTGGCTCCGAGGGCCGCATCGATGATGGTCCGGGTCCCCCAGCCGGGCGGGGGACGCAGAATCATCTCCTCCCGCAGATCCGGGACGGCGACCGAGGGCCGCTGACTCAGCGGATGATCGGGCAGGCATACGAACACCATCGGCTCGCTGAACAGTGGATGCAGCACAATGCCCCGCGGCGGCTCATTGGTGCTTGCGGTCAGGGCGATGTCTA
>JBAUAY010001190.1:0-2331 GCA_049676235.1 Streptosporangiaceae bacterium | reverse complement strand
CCATGGCGGGCACGTCCCTCCGCCTTTCGACCTCTGTTCGTGCTGTATCGCTGACGTGCCTGGACCACATTTGGGTAGGCCGTCTCGGTCCGCCATGTGCGGGAAGGAGATGAACCGAAACGAAAATCGGAATCAACTTCTTCTTGTGGTCGGATCACATCGAGGACTCGCTACTCCTGTTCTGGCTCGGCTGAAAGAGATCGGCTTTGACGGCGTGGAGGTCCCTGTCCTTGATCTCCTTCAGATCGTGGGCGTACGCCTTGACCGTCTCAGCACCCCACCGCTCGATACCGGTGAGATACAGAGATCGAAAGGCCAGCGTTTGAGTCCTTCCTGGTAGTAGATCAGCACGAGTGGCGGTTGCCGGCCCCGCATGGCCACGGTGGGGTGCGCTGGTGGACACTCACGCCGTGCGTGTGGCATTCGATGCCCAGATCCGGGCGGAACACCCGGACCGGCGAGTCGGGTGCGGTCGTCGAGGCCGGCGCTAGGGTGCTGCGCTGGCTTGCGCCGGGGACGCAGACGTCGGGCATTACCTGGTCCGAGCTCACGAGCGACTCCGCCGATGCCGTGATCGCCGCGCAGGTGCGGTACTTCGCCGCTCGCGGCGGACGGCAACGGCGCGGTGGTCATCAGCGTGGCCCGCGCCGAATCCGGGGCGACGAGCACGGTGCTCGGCACGCCCGCCGCACCCAGCGGTAACGGCACAGGCCAAGGCGCGCTGTCGGCCAGCGCAATCGAGGTGGCCACCTCCAGGGACGGGCGGTACGCGTTCGTGACGCTCGAATGCGACCAGCGGGCCGCCGTGTTCAACCTCGCCGACGCGGTGAGCCGCGGGTTCGGCAGCGCGGATTACGCCGGCAGCATCCCGCTCGGGCAGGCGGCGGTCGGCCTGGCCGTCTCCTCCGACGGCCGCTGGCTGTACGCGACGAGCGCGGTCGCAGCCCCGGCCCAGCACCCGGTGGGCATCAGGGGGCCGGCTGGCCGGAGCGGGCCACCGCTCTCGGCCGGCCAGGCCGCCAGCGCTGGGATACTGCCCAACGAGCCGCCATGGTCGCCGACTCGGACAGGTTCGGCGTGCCCAGCGCACACGCCGACCTGACCGTAATCAACGTCGCCAACGCACTGGACGGCCGTCCCCCGGTCCTCGGCGATATCTCTGCTGGCCTGTTCCCCAGGGACATGACGGCTGCTCCCAACGGCACGGTACTCGTCTCGAACTTCAGCTCCGGCCAGTTGGAGGCGATCGATACGGCGACTATCCCCTGATCACTGTGATCCCGAGCACCAGCAGTCCGGCGTCCCGCTGGCACAGAACAACCAGGTAGGGGCGAACATTACGACAGACCAGCATCGAGTCAAGGTGCGTGCAGATCGGCGGGTCCGCGTGCGGTTATCAAGAGCTTTTCGCGTCGTTGGCTGCAGGGAAGACCAGGTTACAGTCCCGCTGGCCAGGCCACCAGGGCCGTACATTTATACATCGCCGCTCTTATCGCGAACGTACTCATTTGCTATTAGCACGTCTCGGAACTCAGGTCTTAGGTATACAGGAACGGTATCGGCCGTGTCAGCGTGCATGCCTGCGGGAGGACCGGCGGGATACTCCGGTCACGGCTGAGTCGGCCCGGTGAAGCGCACTCGCCGTCCGGGTCGATGGGTCGCGGTGTTCAGCAGCGAGGGCAAGGCGGTGGACAAGCAGCCGGGCCATCGGCAAGGCGATGGCTAGCAGCACCCAGCGTCGCATCCGGGTGGTAAGGAACATCCACATGCTCAGCGTCCTTTCTTGCGGCCCACGCGCGGCCCGGGGCCTTGCTGAGGTCGTCTTCGCAGCGATTCAGAAGTGGGTCAGGTCAGCGTGTGAGGCGGGTACCCGCTTGGGTGGATCCTAGGTATGCGAAGCCCATGCTTCCCAGGTTCATGGGTCGAAAACACGATTGTTACCCGTAGAAGCTCTGGCGCAGGACCCCCGCTCATGCCGCCGTCCGGGCGAGGCCGTCACACGCTGGTTTCCGCGGAAACCATCGGCACATGCGGTCGGGAGCCGGTGTTCCAGGACCGGGTTTGACGCGGGGGCACGAGGTCCCGGCTTCGGGAACCGCCGGAGGCCCTCAGCCGCTGATCGTCTTAGCTGCCTCGGCCGCGGTGGCTAGGGCGGCCAGGTGGTCATCGACGGTCTTCAGGCCGGCGCCCATGGTGTTGACGGACAGGTGCGTGGCGCCGGCATCGTGCCAGTGCCGCATCGCCGCCGCCAGCTTGTCCCGGTCCTGCTGCCAGCGCAGGCGCCCTTCCATGCCGAGGCTGGCCGGGTCGCGGCCGGCCTCCGCGGCCGCC
>JBAUAY010001189.1:0-1638 GCA_049676235.1 Streptosporangiaceae bacterium | reverse complement strand
GGACCCCCGTCGCCGCCTCGGAGGATGTGGGGCTGTGCGCGGGACGCTACCGTGTGCTTGTGAGCAGTGAACGCGCCCTTCCTGGGTGGGTACGGACGGTTGACCTGCGTGTGCTCGACTGGGTTCTCGCCGTGCTGTTGACGGCCGGCGCTTTTGCTGACGCTGCCTCGGAACCCCGTCGTGTGCTGAACGCACTCGCGATTGTGCCGCTGGTCCTGCTCACCGGCAGCGTCGCGTGGAGGCGGGTGAACCCGGTCCTGGCCACGCTGATCGCCATCACCGGGCTGATCGCGTTTCAGCGCGCGAGCGTGTACGCCGGAGACGGCGCGTTCGAGCTGGCGGCCATCGCGCTGGACTTCTATCTGCTTGGCCGTCGTACCCGGGGCCGCAGGAGCGTCCTGGTATCGGCGGTCGTGTTCGCATGCTGGCTAGGAGCGGCCGCAGTGATCTCCTACAGCCCGGCCGGCGGAACGGTGTCCGAGGTGCTCGGAGTGTGGGTACTGGCGGGTGGCCTGCCGTTCGCCGCCGGGCGCACGCTCGCGACCCGCAGCATGCTGACGCGCGAACTGGAGGCAACCACGGCGCGGTTGCAGGACGAGCAGGAGGTTCGCGCGGCCCGCGCCGCTGCTGAGGAGCGTAACCGGATCGCGCGGGAGTTGCATGACGTGATCGCCCATAACGTGACCGTGATGGTGATCCAGACGACCGCCGCCCGGCGGGTCGCGTGCGGGGTTCTCCAGGCCGCCCGGATGGCACTTGACGTCGTTCAGAGCTCGGGGCGCGGAGCGCTGGTGGAGCTGCGGCTGATCGTCGGTGCGCTGCGCCGTGAGCACGACCAGCTCGCGGTACCGGCAGCGGCCGGTCTCGCGCAGCTGGATGCGCTCGTGAACCGTGCCCGCGCGGCCGGGCTATCGGTGCAGGTGCACGTCGAGGGGCGTCGGCAGCCGCTGTTGCCAGGGCTGGATCTGGTCGCTTACCGCGTCTTGCAGGAGGCGCTGACCAACGCGATCAAGCACTCCGGTTCCGCCAGCGCACAGGTGAGTGTGAGCTTCGGCGTCAGCGAACTTCAGCTCGGGGTAACCGACAGCGGGCACGGACCGGCGGCCGGGCGCAATGGCGGCGAGCCGGGCCACGGGCTGATCGGGATGGGTGAGCGCGTCGCGTTGTTCGGCGGTGAGCTGCGCGCGGGACCCCGCGCGGGCGGGGGGTTCGAAGTCCGGGCGCGAATCCCGTTCGATGGGATCATCTCCTCTTCGCCAGTGGCCACGTCGCCGCCGGGTGGCGATCGGGTGACGGCCCGGGCCGGAGGTGCTGTGCGGTGGCCTTGGCTGGATCCGGCCCTCGCGGGCGTGTTGCTGGTGATATTGGAGATTGCGGTGCTGACCAGCAGCCATCGCCACGGGCCGCTGGTCCTGAACATGGCCGCCGTGGCCGCAATGGCACTCGCTGCTATCTGGCGTCGCCGCTCGCCGCTGGTATTCCTGATCGTGGTCGGAACGCTCGCCACAGTGATGAATAGGTATTTCACCTCGCTAAGCCACTTGCCGCTGACCGGGCCCGCCATTTACCTGATTCCTCCCTACACGGCCGCCGCCTGGGAGGACCGGCGCAAGGCGGTGATCGGACTCGGGATCTTCG